>CADCWB010000239.1 GCA_902806295.1 uncultured Sphingomonas sp.
CGCGACCCGCAGCCCCTCGCGGCGCAGGAGCCCGAGGAGGGCCGCGTACAGCGCGCGGCCCGCGCCCCGCCCCTGGGCGTCCGCGGCGACGTAGACGGACACCTCGGCCGCCCAGCGGTACCCAGCCCGCGCGCGGTGCGGGCTCGCGTAGGCGAATCCCGCGACCGCGCCGCCGTGCTCGAGGACGAGCCACGGGTGGGTGCGCTCGCCTCGCGCGATGCGCTCGGCGAACGCGGCGGCGTCCGGGGGCTCCTCGTCGAACGTCGCCGGGCCGAGGACGTGCGGCGCGGAGATCGCCGCGCACGCCCCGCCGTCACGGGCCGGGTCGGCGTGCGGACCTCCACGGCGGTCAGCTCTGCAGGCGGTCGTTGATCGCGGCGATCGCCGCGGTGATCCGGCGGGAGACCTTGCCGACCGCGCCCGAGAGCTCGGTGCGCGCGCGGATGACCTCCTGCGGATCGCCCTCGTCGACGAGGCGGCGCGCGCGGTCGATCTCCTGCCCGTAGCCCGCGACGGCCCGCACGAGCCGGCCGTGGAGGTCGTCCACGCGCTCGGGCGGCTCGATCGCGCGCAGCTGCGTGACGATCGTGTCCGTCGCCCTGCGGAAGTCGCGCAGCGCCCGGCGGTCCTCCTGCGGGGTGCTCGTGGTGCTCATGCGCCCCTGGATCTGCGCGAAGCGGTCGGCGAAGGACTCCTGCGCGCGGTTGACCCGGTCGACGTAGCGATCGGCCTCCTCGTCCGTGCCGCCGCATCCCGCGAGCCCTCCCGAGCCGGTTGCGGCGGCGAGCGTCACCCGCGAGGCATGTTCGTGATGGGCGGACGCGGCTGGGGCTTTCCCGGCAACATTCATTTCGAATTTGGAGATGGCCCGCAGGGCGGGCGCGGCAGGAGTGGCGGCGGACCGCGCGGTCGGCAGCGGATGTTCGGAGCGGGCGAGTTGCGGCTCGTGCTCCTGAAGCTAATCGCCGACGAGCCGCGCCACGGCTATGACCTTATCAGGGCGATCGAGGAGTTGACCCATGGGGACTACGCGCCAAGCCCGGGCGTGGTGTATCCCACCCTGACCCTGCTCGGCGACATGGGGCTGATCGAAGAGCAGGCGAGCGAAGGCGCGCGCAAGAAATATGCAGCGACGGCAGAGGGCCGCGCGCATCTTCAAGAGAATGCCGAAGAGGTTGGCCGGTTGTTCGTACGGCTCGACGAGACCGGTTCCACTCGGCGCGAGCATAGCCGGCCGGAAATCGGGCGCGCGATCGGCAATCTGATGCAAGCCATGAAGAATCGGGTGGCGCGTGACGGCTGGAACGATGACTTGCTCGCCGAAGTGACCGACATCCTGGATGAGGCGGCGCGGCGGATCGAGCGCTTGAAGTAGCTAACCCTTGATGCGCTGCAGGCGCTCTCGACGTTCGATCGCGCGGATGTAGGTTTTCACCACTGCGGAGTTTATCACGTCCCAGTCTTGTGTCTTGGCGTAAGCCAATCCCGCCGCGCCATGGCGGCGACGCAAGGCCGGGTCGGCGATATAGGACGCGATCGCGTCCACCAGTGCGCCGGTATCGCCTGGCTCGGCCAGCAAGCCGGTCTCGCCGTCCTTGACCAGGTTGGTGGCTCCGGTGGCGGATACCGCGATGACGGGCAGGGCGCACGCCATCGCCTCCAACGTAACGTTGCCGAAGGTTTCCGTGACGGAAGGGTTGAGGAACAGATCGGCGCTGGCCAGCGCTCGGGCGAGCTCGGGGCCTTCCTGATGACCGACATAGATGCCGGTTGGGAGCCGCTGCTCGAACCACGGCCGGGCTGGCCCTTCGCCGATGACGAGCACTCGATGTGGGATGCCGCGGGAGGTGAGTTCGTCGGCGGTGTCGGCAAAGACGTCGAGGCCTTTTTCCATCACGATCCGGCCAAGGAACGCGACCACGAGTTCATCGTCGGCGATCCCCAGCGAACGCCGCCACGCCGGGTCGCGCCGCTCAGGATTGAATTGCTGCCGATCCACCCCGCGGGCCCAGATGGCGATATTGCGGTTCATCCGCTGCGCCCGGAGCACCGCGGCGGTGGACTGGGCTGGGACAAGCAGGGCGTCGCAGCGGCGGTACAACCGGCGCAAGATTGCGCGTACCGTCGGTTCAAACGCCTCCAGGTGATAGTAGGTGAGGTAGGTTTCGAACCGGGTATGGACGGAAGCGATCGCCGGCACCTGGCGTCGCCGGGCCCAACTCACCGCTCGATGCGAGACGACGTCGGGGCTGGCAATGTGCACGATGTTGGGATTGAATTCAGCCAAGTCCCGCCGAACTCGCCGGGTGAGCGCCAGCGGAAGTCGATATTCCTTGCGACCCGGTGCGGCGATCGAAGGCACGGATACGAGCTCGCCCGTCGGCGGGAACGCCGGATCCGCCACGGTCGGCGAATAAGCCCGGACGTCCGCTCCCTGCCGAAGCAGGTATTCCACGAGGCGGTTCAATGCCTGGTTGGCGCCGTCGCGCACGTAATTGTAATTGCCGGAAACGAGGGCAATGCGAAGATCGGACGCGTCCATCGCCCGGCTCTCTAGCGGGCAGCGCGGCGACTTTCCACTTGCGCACTGCGCTTCAGCAGCAGCGCCGCTGCAAGAACGAAGACTAGGCGGAGCGGGCGCGGCATGGCAGCGAGATAGGCATGGCCGCTTCTCCGACCAAATCCTGCCTTCCGCCGGTGGTCACCGCCGACGTGCGCCTCCTCCTGTGCGGAAGCTTGCCTGGGGAAGCCTCGCTTAAGGCCGAGCATTACTATGCGCACCCCCAAAATCAGTTCTGGCGACTGCTTGGCGAGGTGCTGGGTGAGCCGCTGGCGGCCCTGCCGTATGAGGAGCGGCTCGCAGCGCTGCTCCGGCGCAAGGTCGGCTTGTGGGACACGGTCGCCTCGGCCAAGCGGATCGGCAGTCTCGACGGCGCTATGCGGGCAGTCGAGCCCAATTCCCTGGGTGAGCTGACCGCCACCCTGCCGAGGCTGTGGGCTGTTGCCTTCAACGGTGCGACGGCGGCAAAGCTCGGCCGGCGAGCCTTGTCGGCCACAGACTTCGCGCTAGTCGATCTGCCCTCGTCCAGCCCGGCCTACACTCTGCCGTTTGCCGCCAAGGCGGAGCGCTGGGCCGTGCTTCGGCAGTGGGTCGATTGACACCGGCGGCAAGCGGCCTACCTGCGCCCACATGGCCGACACCGATGAAGTGGAAACCGCCGCCGATCCCAGCCTGTCGATGGTCGACGAGGCGCTGGTTGCCGGCACCATCGCCAACACCAACGGCTTGCTGGTGATCCTCGCCAAGCTGGTCGCCCGCGGCGTGTTCGATGCCGCGGACTTGAAGGCATTCAGCGACAGCTACTCCAAGCCACTCGATCATGAGGGCATGCGGGAGAATGAGCTGGTGAGCCAGATGCAAGACCAGATGGAGAGCACGCTCGCCGAGCTGATGCGCTTCCTCAGCGAGAGCCACTGACAGACGAGGGTTCGCACCCTATATCCACGTCGTGTCCGTGCTTGCCGGCCTTGCCCTGTTCGTCGCGACAATTGTCGTCATGGAGGGGTTTGCCTACGCGATCCACCGGTGGGTGATGCACTCGCGGCTTGGCTGGCGACTGCACGAGAGCCACCATCGGGAGCGTAAGGGCTGGTTCGAGCGCAACGATCTCTATGCCGTCGTGTTCGCGGCGCCATC
>CADCWB010000240.1 GCA_902806295.1 uncultured Sphingomonas sp.
GCGCCTTGACGGAGCACGAAGGTTCACTGCTCGCCTTCCTGCCCGGCGTCGCCGAGATCGAGCGGACCGCGACAGCGCTTTGCGACCTTCCTCCGGGAGTGATCCTGCACAAGCTGCACGGCGGCATCGATCCGCGGGAACAACGGGCCGCCCTCGCCGCGCCCGCGCTCGGCTCCCGCAAACTCGTGCTTGCCACCAGCATCGCGGAGACCAGCGTCACCTTGGAACACGTGAGCGTGGTGGTGGACAGTGGCCTCGCTCGCCGCCCACGCTACGATCGCGGCGTCGGTCTCACCCGCCTGGTGACCGAACGCGCCAGTCGTGCCGCTGCGACCCAGCGGGCTGGCCGGGCCGCGCGGCAGGCCCCCGGTGTCGCCATCCGTCTGTGGGAGGAGGCCGCCACCGCCAGCCTGCCAGCCCACGATCCGCCCGAGATCCTGGAAGCGGACTTGTCCAGCCTGCTGCTCACCTGCCTGTTGTGGGGCGAGAGCGAGCCCGCGCGCCTGCCGTTCCTCGACCTGCCACCGCCGGCAGCGCTGGCCGAAGCGCGTGAACGCCTGGCCCGTCTTGGCGCGATTAAGGCCGACGGCAGGGTAACCGAACATGGGCGGGCGATCGCCCGCGTGCCGCTGGAGCCTCGCCTGGCCCACATGCTGGTCGAGGCCAGCGCAGGCAGCTTCAGCGAGACGGCCGCCCAAGCCGCCGTCCTGCTAACGGAGCGCGGCTTGGGCGGCAACGACGCCGACCTCGAGTTGCGCTGGCGCCGGTGGATGGCAGACCGATCGGCACGGGCAGAGAACGCGCGCAATCTGGCCCGCCGCTGGGCCAAACAAATTTGCGCACCGCGAACAGAGGCTGAGAGCAACAATCGAGCAGCGAGCGGGTCGCTTGCCGACCTGGCCCGAAGCGTGGCCATCGCCTTTCCCGATCGCCTGTCCCGCCGCCGCGATCTCACCGGCGAACATTGGCAGTCGGTCGGCGGGCGCGGCTTCCGGCTTGACCCCACCTCGTCTCTCGCCAGCAGCCAGTGGCTGGCGGTGGCTGAAGTGGCCGGGGCCGCGGCCGGAGCCCGCATCCTCAGCGCCGCATCGATCGACGAGGCTGACGTCCTCACCATGTTCGGCGACCGGGTTGGAACTCTTCACGACGGCGCGTTCGATTCGGCAAGCGGCGCGGTCGCTCCGACCCGAAGCCGCCGGCTCGGGGCGATTCGACTGGCCACTAGTCCTGACCCGAACCCCGACCCTGTTACGATCCGCAACGCCCTGCTCAACGGTGTTCGGGAGCACGGGCTTGCACTGCTGCCCTGGAACGAAGCCACTCAACAATTGCGCGCCCGCGCCGAATTCGCCTGTCAGCATGACGCCGCCATTGCCTCGCTTGCCGATGACGCCTTGCTCGACGCTCTCGATGATTGGCTCCCGCCGCTCCTGAGCGGCAAGCGCCGGCTTGGTGACATCGATCCGACTGCGCTGCGGCAGGCACTCGAGAACCTGCTTGGCTACCAGGGCAAGCGAACGGTCGACCGCTTTGCCCCCGCCGAGTTCGCCTCGCCGGCCGGCAGCCGTCACCTGATCGACTATGTCGCGGCCGGCGGGCCGACGGTCGAGGTGCGAGCGCAGGCCCTGTTCGGGCTGTCCGAGCACCCGATGCTGGCCGGCGGTCGCGTTCCTCTGACCCTCGCGATCACCTCCCCTGCCGGGCGGCCAATCCAGACCAGCCGGGACCTGCCGAGTTTCTGGTCCGGCAGCTGGAAGGATGTCGCAAAGGAGATGCGCGGTCGCTACCCTCGCCACCCTTGGCCGGAGGATCCGGCCAGCGCCCAGCCGACGCTTCGCACCAAACGCGCATCGTCTTGATTTCACCCGCCGCTTCCTCCACCTGCCAGCCATGCCCACTGCCCGCATCATCGAAACCGATCGCAAGACCACGCAGTCCGGCCGCGCCAAGGCCGGTAAGTGGACCCTGGAGTTCGAGAGCGGCCGGGCGCAGGCCCATGATCCGTTGACCGGTTGGGTCGGGAACGCGGACACCCGCACGCAGGTCCGGTTGGCATTCGAAAGCAAGGACGCGGCGATCGCCTACTGCCAGCAGCACGGCTTCGACTACCACGTAGTTCCCGCGCCGCCGGTCAAGCTCAAGCTACAGGCCTACGCCGACAATTTTCGCTAAATCGACCGCTCTTAACCAGAAGCTTGCCAACAGCTCGCTTTCCGTTCACCTACTGCACGCCGGATCGCTCCTTTTTCAGGGGCCGTCTCTCCCGTGCATCCTCATCTCGTTTGGGTCGTCATCGGCACCCGCCCTGAAGCCATCAAGCTCGCCCCGGTCGTGCATGCGTTGGAGGCCTGCGGCCTTGCACCATTGCTGATCGTCTCCGGTCAGCATCCAGCACTCGACCTTGCAGACTATCGGCTTGGCGGCCGGGCAGCCCTGCACCTGCATTGCGCTGGCCGAGCCAACCCGCAAATTTATGCCGCCGAGGTCCGCGACGCCCTGGCGCCGCTGCTTATCGCTCACCAGCCCTCCCTGCTGCTGGTACAAGGCGATACCTCAAGTGCCCTGGGCGGAGCGCTCGCCGGCTTCGTTACCGGCACTCCCGTCGGCCACGTCGAGGCGGGCCTGCGAACCTTCGACCGCGCCATGCCCTGGCCCGAAGAAGGAAACCGAGTCACGATCGACGCCCGGGCGGACCTGCTGTTCGCCCCCACCCAGCTCAGCGCCGATAATTTGGCGCTCGAGGGCGCACCCGGTTCGATCCACGTGACCGGCAACGCGGCCGTGGACGCACTCGCCGCGGTGGTCGGTCCCTTGCCCGTCTTTCCCCGACCCTCCCCCCGCACGGAGCAGCGGGTCCTGGTCACCTGCCACCGCCGCGAGAACTGGGGCAAAGCGTTTCAACCGATCGCCAGCGCCTTGTTTGAGCTCGCAGCCTCGCCATTCCGCCGCATCGACGTGGTGCTCCATCCCAATCCAGCCCAGGCGCCCACCATGCGCGGCTCGCTGGGCAAGCAGGACAACATCCGCTTGCTGCTG
This sequence comes from uncultured Sphingomonas sp., assembly GCA_902806295.1. Lineage (GTDB taxonomy): Bacteria > Pseudomonadota > Alphaproteobacteria > Sphingomonadales > Sphingomonadaceae > Sphingomicrobium. The sequence goes on from CADCWB010000240.1 coordinate 3,037, forward strand.
CCCATGGAGCACCACAAGATGATCGCCGCCATGCAAGCTGCGACGCTGATGCTGAGCGACTCCGGCGGCGTGCAGGAAGAAGCGCCGTCCCTCGGCCTGCCATTGCTGGTCCTGCGCGATAAGACCGAGCGTCCGGAAGGCATCGAAAGCGGCAACATGCTGCTGGTCGGCACTGCGATCGACCGGATCGTGACGGAGGCCACCCGGCTGCTGACCGACTCGAAGGCGCCCGCGGCCATGGCAAAGCCCGCCATGCCATAAGGCGATGGTCACGCGGACCCCCGCATTTCTTCCCTGATCGCCGACTGGCTCGCCGCTCGCGAGGAGGCTCCAGCACGCCTGATCGCCTGATTGACTAGCGTTGGCGCCTTCGCCATAGGCCGCGCTCGCGCCACCGCACGGCCCCTTCGTCTAGCGGTTAGGACGTCGCCCTCTCACGGCGAAAACACGGGTTCGATTCCCGTAGGGGTCACCACCGACTAAGTCTCTGTAGTCGTTCAGCTCTCTGCCCAATTAGTCGGGCGAGAAGTGGCTGACGACTGCCACTATTCGGCGACGGTCATAGCTATCCAGCCGCCAGAGACTTCCGGCAACACCCTTCCACATGACAGGAGGCCGACTTTTCTCTGGCGCCACAAATGCATGTCTCGGGACTTCCCGGCCCTGCTCGCCTCAGGCGAGGAGCAGCGCCTCTTGCTTACTCCAGCAGAGCGGCAGCCCGTCAAGGTTCTGCAGGGCTCGACTGCTCAGCTGTGACGGCTGCTGCCCATGCAGGATCGAGGAGACGATCTCGGGCGAGAGGTAGCTGAGCCGAAGAAGGCGCTTGAAGCGTTCGGGCGACCTGCCGAACTTCGCTGCCAGCTGATCAAGCGTGAGCTTCGGCTTGGCCAGGGCAAGCGCCTGCGCACGCGCTGCATCCTGGAGGAGGATAATCAGCTGCGGATTGCCTGTTGGCTGATCCGCCTGCGCTAAGTCTCCCACTACAAGCTTGGCATCATTACCGTGCCGGACACGTTCCAGCGAGCGCCGGAGGATTGCTCCGTCAACAAGCTCGATCGTGACCTCTGCATCGCCGATCACAACCTTGCGAATATGGCGAAGAACAAGCGTTCGACGTTCGTCCGTCGTATTGCCTGCTGATGATGTCCCGCTTTGAGGGTCGATGGTCCTCACCTGAGATGACAGGTACTCCGCCAGCAGCCTGGTGCAGTGCTGCTCAACCGCCCCGGCAGCGATGCGGTAAGCAAGCGGATCGTTCTCGGGGATGCACTTGGCATGGGTGACGTAGTAGCGGAAGCGCTGCCC
>CADCWB010000241.1 GCA_902806295.1 uncultured Sphingomonas sp.
GCATCTTCGTGACCATGGTGACCGATTCCATGGGGTTCCTGATCTTTCTCGGGCTCGCCACCGCGCTCGGCCTGGCCGGGTAAGTCGTTGAACGGCCGACTGCTTTTCCGCTAGGGGAGCCCCGTGCCGAAGCTTCACATGACCAAGGTGGCGGTGGGTTGCCGGACGATCGAAGCGCTCGAGAAGCGCATCGCCGGTCGGGCCGCCAGCGGCGACGTGCGGGTACCGACCCGGATGCGGCCAAAGCGCATGGCGGAATTGGTCGGCGGATCGCTTTACTGGATCGTCAAGCACCGGATGGTCGCTTGTCAGACGATCCTGCGCTTCGACGACCGCAGCGACGGGCGGATCGATATCGTCTGCGCGGGCGAGCTGCAGGCGATCGTGCCGGTCCCCAAGCGCGGGCACCAGGGCTGGCGCTATCTGGAGGAGGATGGCGCGCCCGCGCCGGGCGACCTGGACGAGAGCGGGCTCGGCACGCTGCCGCCGCTGCTCTACGGCAAGTTGAACGCCTTGGCGCTGCTCTAGCGCTTGGCCGCGCAGCCGCTGACGTTAGCGGAGCCGAGCAGTTTCACGGTGCAGGCGGGGTTGCCGGCGACGGTCACCTGCGCAACGCCGGCGGCATCGACCCGGGCGGTGTCGCTCAAGCTAGCGGTCAGCTGGGCGGGTCCTTCGGCGCTGAGCAGGCCGTCGCGGGCCCGCAGTGCAGAGGCGTCGAGACTGCTGGCACCGCGGACGATGGCGGTCAGCTTGAGCGCCTTGCCGGCCACCCGCGAGGTGACCGTACCGGACAGGGCAACCACCAGCCGGTCGGCGTGAACGTCGCCGATGTCGGCCCGGCCGGCGCCCTGGGCCGAGAGCTCGAAGGTCAAACCGCGCACCTTGTCGATGCTGAGGGTGCCGGCGCCGTTCAGGCTGGCGAGGGTGAGATCATGGGTGCCGACGACGAGCTCCACCGGCTCCTGCGCCTGGTTGGGATAGCCGCTCCAGGCGGACTGATCGCGGCGGATGGTGAGCGTGCGGCCCTCGACGCGAACGCTGATCCCGTCGAGCGCACGAGTGCTGCCGGTAGCACGGGCGAAGGGGGCAACCCCGGTACTCAGCCGAACCGAGTAAGGCCCATCGACCCGGATCCGGTCGAAGCTGGTGACCGTATAATTGCGCTGCGCCGCGCTCGCGGGAGCGGCGAGGCTGAGCAGGACGGCGGCGGCGAGGATCGGGCGAGTCATGCCCCATGCTATCGCCGCTGCATGGTTAACAGCTCCTCAAGAGCAGGAGACGTTGCCGATCCCGGCCTTGCTGACGTTGCACTTGGCGCCGCCGGTCACGGTCACGTTGCCGGACCCGGCAATGTCGACGTCCGCGGTGGAGCGAGCCTGTCCTTCGATGTTGCCGCTGCCGGCGATTTCCACCTGCAGCCGGTCCGCCGCGATGCCGCCGGCTTTGATGTTGCCGCTGCCGGCGATCTCGTAGTGGGCCTGGGTAGCGCGGCCGCGGCCCTGGACGTTGCCGCTGCCGGCGATTTCCAGCGCCAGGTCACTGACCTGGACGTCGGCCAGGCGCAGCTCGCCCGAGCCGGCAACCGAGCCGCTGAAGCGCTGGCCGGCCACCTTGCCGACCGAGAGATTGCCGGAGCCCGCAGTGGCGGCCGACACAAGATGGGGCACGCTGACGGCGAAACGCACTTCCTCACCACGGCGGGAGGACCAACTCCAGTTCATGCCCTTTTCCTTGCGCGGGTGGATCTTGAGCGTGCCATTCTCGACCTCGACCACAGTCCGGTCGAGGATATTGGATCCGCCCCGCGCCTGGACGGCCGGCTGTCCACCGGTAGTGATGGTCACCTGATAGGGACCGGCCACCTCAATCTTGTCGAAGGCGGCAACCGGGTAGTTGCGGCTGGTCGCCGGACCGGTTTCCTGTGCCTCGCTTGCGCTGCAGGCGGAAAGGCCGAAGGCGGCTGCGCCGACGGCAAGCCATGATGAGGCACGCATAAGGTCGTCTCCCTGCTGTCTTACCAGAACAATACACCAGGGTGACCCGGTGAGCAAGGCCCGGCCGCTTCGTTGGTCGAACAGTGCGCGCCGTCGGTGGACATGGAAAGGGCGCCCCCAAGTGCGGGGACGCCCTGTTCGTTCCAGCGAAGTGAAGCCGCTTACTCGGCCTCTTCCTTCACCGACTTCTGGTGCACCACGGCAGCCTTGTTCAGGATGTCGAGGATTTTGGCGAGCGCCGCCTTCTCATCGGTCTCTTCCATCGCGCCAAGCTCACGTGCCAGGCGTGACGAGGCAGCCTCAAAGATCTGCCGCTCCGAATAGCTCTGCTCGGGCGCATCGTCCGGGCGGAACAGGTCGCGGGTCACCTCGGCGATCGAGGACAGGTCGCCCGAATTGATCTTCGCCTCATATTCCTGGGCCCGGCGCGACCACATGGTGCGCTTGACCTTGGGCTTGCCCTTCAGCGTCTCGAGCGCCGCCGTCATCGTCTTGTCGCTCGACAGTTTGCGCATGCCGACCGAGTCCGCCTTGTTGACGGGCACGCGGAGCGTCATGCGCTCCTTTTCAAACCGCAGAACGTAAAGGTCGAGGCGGGTGCCCGCGATTTCCGTGCTCTGCAGTTCGACCACGCGGCCGACACCATGCTTGGGGTAGACAACATAATCGCCAACGTCGAAGCTAAGCGCCTTCGCTGCCATTCCTTGACCTTCCCTTATGTATGAGGTGAGAGCGGCACGTGCAGTCCGGTGCCCCCAAGTCGACCGGCGGTCGTGGCTCTTCCTCGTGAAGCATTCCTGCTAAGTGTCAGGTCGCGGCAGAGGGCAGCAACCTTTCTGTCATCAGTCTATAACACGAACGGAATCAAATCTCCAGTCCCAGCTGGGTCGGAGCCGTGCCGTTAACCTCGATTAGAGCTGACAATCCAAGGCCAAGCAGGCGCACGCCCTTTGGTACGGGTAGCAGACGGTCGAGCAGGACATGTCCGGCTGCGGCGAAGCTGGCGTAGTCGGCGACCGGCACGGCGAAGCTCTGAGCACGGGTGATCAGCTGAAAATCGGCGTATTTCAGCTTGAGCGTCACGGTTCCGCCAGCAGTGCGGTGACGTTCGATCCGGTCCCACGCGAGGCCGGCGACCCGGTCCAGCTCGGCCCGCAATTCTTCGGGCTCGATCAGATCCTGGTTAAAGGTCCGCTCGGCACTGACCGACTTGGCGCGCCGGCTGGAGCGGACCGGGCGCTCGTCGATCCCCCGACAGATGCGCCAGTACCAGTCGCCCGAGCTGCCGAACCGGCCCTGCAGCTCGGCCAAGCTCAGCGCCTGCAGGTCGGCCCCGGTAAGGATCCCGAGCTTCTCCAGCTTGGCGGCGGTGACCGGGCCGATGCCATGGAAGCGGCCGACTGGCAGCGAGGCGATGTAGGGTGCGGCCTTGTTCGGCGGGATCACGCACAGACCGTCAGGCTTGTTCTGGTCGGAAGCGAGCTTAGCGACGAACTTGCAATAGGATACTCCGGACGAGGCGGTGAGCTTCGTCTCTTCCCGGATGCGATGGCGAATCTGCTCCGCGATCGAGCGGGCGGAGCCGAGCGCATGGCGATCCTCGGTCACGTCGAGATAGGCCTCGTCGAGGCTGAGCGGCTCGATCAAGTCGGTGTAGTCGGCGAAGATGGCGCGGATCTGCTGGCTGACTTCGCGATAGGCATCAAAGCGCGGCTTGACGAACAGCAGGTCGGGACAGCGGCGTTTGGCAGTGACCGAGGGCATCGCCGAACGGACGCCGAACACCCGCGCCTCGTAGCTGGCGGCCGCGACCACCCCGCGGTGGCCGCCGCCGACCGCCACCGGCTTGCCCCGAAGGTCTGGGTTGTCGCGCTGCTCCACGCTCGCATAAAACGCGTCCATGTCGATGTGGATGATCTTCCGGAGCGGACTCGGCGCTGACGCGTTCACGACCCGTTCTCTAGCTTGGCTTGGGCGTGGAGTCATGCTTTAGGACCGCGCAAACCCGCATCAGGAAAACCCATGAACATCCATGAATACCAGGCCAAGGAATTGCTTGCTAAGTACGGCGTGCCGGTACCTGCCGGCCACGCGGCGCTGAGCGTCGACGAAGCGGTCAAGGCCGCCGAGCAGCTTCCCGGGCCGTTGTGGGTGGTCAAGGCGCAGATCCACGCCGGCGGGCGCGGCAAGGGCAAGTTCACGGAACTCGGCCCCGATGCCAAGGGCGGTGTGCGGCTGGCCAAGAGCGTCGATGAAGTGCGCTCCCACGCGGAAGAGATGCTGGGCAAGACGCTGGTCACCATCCAGACCGGCGATGCGGGCAAGCAGGTCCAGCGGCTCTACATTACCGACGGCGTCGACATCGCGCAGGAGTTCTACCTCGCGCTGCTGGTCGATCGCGACACCGGCCGGATCGCGGTGGTGGCCTCGACCGAAGGCGGCATGGACATCGAGGCGGTGGCGCATGACAGCCCTGAGAAGATCGAGACCATCACCATCGATCCGGCGACCGGCCTGATGCCGCACCACGGCCGGGCCGTCGCGGCAGCGCTGGGCCTGTCCGGCGACCTCGCCAAGCAGGCCACCAATGTGCTGGCCAAGCTGTACGACGCCTTCCTCGGCACCGACGCCTCGCAGATCGAGATCAACCCGCTGGCGGTGACCGATGACGGTCAATTGCTGGTGCTGGATGCCAAGGTCGGCTTCGACGCCAACGCCATGTTCCGCCACAAGGATTTGGCCGAGTTGCGCGACCTGACCGAAGAGGACCCGATGGAGATCGAGGCTTCCAAGTACGACCTCGCCTACATCAAGCTCGACGGCGACATCGGCTGCATGGTCAACGGCGCGGGCCTCGCCATGGCAACGATGGACATCATCAAGCTGAACGGCGCCTTCCCGGCCAATTTCCTCGACGTCGGCGGCGGCGCCAACAAGGAGAAGGTGACCGCGGCGTTCAAGATCATCCTTGCCGACCCGGCGGTGAAGGGCATATTGGTCAACATCTTCGGCGGCATCATGAAGTGCGACATCATCGCCGACGGGATCGTCGCCGCTGCCCGCGAGGTCGATCTAAAGGTGCCGCTGGTGGTTCGGCTGGAAGGCACCAACGTCCAGCAGGGCAAGGACATATTGGCGAACAGCGGCCTACCGATCGTTGCCGCCAACGACCTGGGCGACGCGGCGCAGAAGATCGTCGCCGAGGTTAAAAGGGCGGCGTGACCAGTTCTGTGCTAGGAGCGTGACGTGGCTAGCAATGTTGAAAACCTGATGCTCGAGCATCTCAAGCGCTTTCAGTCGACGCTTGAGCGCATCGAACGCAAACAAGACGAGATGACCGCGCGCCTTGCCAATCTGGAAGGGTCGGTCGCGTCGATCATGCAGCACCTTGCCCACCTTGCCGGTGCGGATGCGGCACAACAGACGGCCATCGATAACATCAACATGCGGCTGGACCGCATCGAACGGCGCTTGGAACTCACGCACTGACCAGAGCGCTGATCCAAGCCAATCAAGAGGGTTCCCAATGAAAGTGCTCGTCGCCGTCAAGCGGGTGATCGATTATAATGTGAAGCCGCGGGTGAAGATGGACGGCACGGGCGTCGATCTTGCCAACGTCAAGATGAGCATGAACCCCTTCGACGAGATCGCGGTCGAGGAGGCGATCCGGCTCAAGGAGAAGGGCGCCGCGACCGAGACTGTGGTCGTCTCGATCGGACCGGCCAAGGCGCAGGAGACGTTGCGCACCGCGTTGGCGATGGGCGCCGACCGCGCGATCCTGGTGACCAGCGAAACGGACGTGGAGCCGCTGGCGGTGGCCAAGATCCTGGCCAAGATCGCCGAGGAAGAGCAGCCCGGGCTCGTGCTGCTCGGCAAGCAGGCAATCGACGATGACTCGAGCCAGGTCGGCCAGATGCTCGGCGCGCTGCTCGGCTGGGGCCAGGGCACGTTCGCGTCCAAGGTCGAGATTGCCGGCGACACGGTCAACGTGACTCGCGAGGTTGACGGCGGGCTGGAGACGGTGGCGCTCAAGTCACCGGCGATCGTCACGGCCGACCTGCGCCTGAACGAGCCGCGATATGCCAGCTTGCCCAACATCATGAAGGCCAAGTCCAAACCGCTCGCGCAGAAGACTGCTGCCGATTACGGCATCGACGTAGCGCCTCGGCTCGAGACGCTGAAAGTGGTGGAGCCGTCCAAGCGCCAGGCCGGCGCCAAGGTCGGCAGCGTCGATGAACTGGTCGCCAAGCTGAAGTCGCTGGGAGTGGTCGCATGAAGATATTGGTACTGGGTGAGCACCACGAAGGCGCGGTCAAGGATTCCACGCTGGCGACGCTGGGTGCGGCGGCCAAGCTCGGCGGCGAAACTCACCTGCTGCTGATCGGCTCGGACGCGCAGGGCGCAAGCGCCGATGCAGCCGCGATCGGTGGAGTCAGCAAGGTGTTGGTCGCTGCGGATGCGGCACTGGATCATGAACTGGCCGAGAGCGTCGCCCCGCTGCTCGCGCAGCTGATGGAGAGCTACGACGTGCTGCTGGCCAGCTCCACCACGACCGGTCGCAATGTCGCGCCCCGCGTAGCCGCCATGCTGGACGTCATGCAGATCAGCGACATCGTCGGGGTCGAGGGCGACGACACGTTCCAACGTCCGATCTATGCCGGCAACGCGATCGCCACCGTGCGGTCGAAGGACGCCAAGAAGGTCATCACCGTGCGCGGCACGGCCTTCACCAAGGCCGAGCGGGGCGGCGGATCGGCGGCGGTCGAGAGTGTGGAGGCCGGCGCTGCGAACGGTTTGTCGAGCTTCGTCTCGATGGACGCTAGCGAAAGCGAGCGGCCGGAACTGACCAGCGCCAAGATCATCGTGTCCGGTGGCCGTGCGCTCGGCTCGGGCGACGCGTTCCATCAATATATCGAGCCGCTCGCCGACAAGCTCGGCGCCGCCGTCGGCGCCAGCCGCGCGGCGGTGGACGCCGGCTATGTTCCCAACGATTATCAGGTCGGCCAGACCGGCAAGATTGTCGCCCCCGAACTGTACATCGCGATCGGCATTTCCGGCGCGATCCAGCATCTGGCCGGCATGAAGGACAGCAAGGTCATCGTCGCCATCAACAAGGACGAGGAAGCACCGATCTTTCAGGTGGCCGACGTCGGCCTCGTCGGCGACCTGTTCAAGCTGGTGCCGGAGCTGACGGAGAAGCTGTAGATCGCTGCTTGCCGAGGCGGAGTAGCGGTCTATCGATGGATTGCAGACGCCCAGCGTCGTTCATGCTCCTTCGATTTGCATCGGGAGGAGACAGCATGAACAAGGAAGCGATCTTGAACTTCGTAGCTGCTGCGCTATTTGCCCTGTCGGGGAGCATCGATCTGCTGCAAGGAGAAGCGTTCGATCTCGGATCAGGCCTGGCCTATCTCGTCGCAGCAATCTTTGTGTTTGTCGGCTTCAGGGCGATGAGCAAGCAGCCGAGCTAATAGCCGCTGACGAAGCTCGCCACATTCGCGCCAAGCGCTTCCACCGCATAGCCGCCTTCCATGATGATGAGCGTGGGCGAACCGAGTGCGGCGATGCGCCGGGCCAGGCGGGTGTAGTCCGCCGTTTGGATCGAGAAATGGCTGATCGGATCGCCGGCGTAGGTGTCGGCGCCGAAGCTTACGATCAGCAGCTCGGGCGAGCCTTGGCCGATCCACTCCAGCGCTTGAGCGAGGGCATGATCATAGGCGGCGAACTCCGTTCCGCGCGGCAGGGGTAGGTTGAGGATGTTGCCGCCGCTCTCTTCGGCATGGCCCCAGAAGAAGGGGTAGTCGGTGCGCGGGTCGGCGTGGATCGAGGCGAGGCGGATGTCCTCGCGACCTGCGACGATGTCCTGCGTGCCGTTGCCGTGATGGTAGTCGATGTCGAGAATGGCAGTCCGCCGGCCCGCCTCAACCGCGCAGATGGCGGCGAAGTTGAGGTAGCTATAGCCACCCATATAGTCGCGGCCGGCATGGTGGCCGGGCGGTCGGGTCAAGGCAAAGGCGTGCTCGCCGCCTTTAACAACATGCAGCGCCGACAAGGCGGTCTGCGCGGCCCAGTAGATGGCCTCCCAGGTTCCCGGCCCGATCGGCGTGCAGGTGTCGTAGCTATACTGGCCAAGCCGAGCGTCGATGCGGTCGAGCTTGGGCGGACGGCGCTGCACGGGGAAGGCATAGGGGATGGCGTCGCCTGTGCGTCCGGCCGCAAGCCACTCCAAGTGGGCCGTTCGGAGCAGTTCGATGTAGCCGGCATCGTGCACCGCCAGGAGCGGCTCCATGCCATGGTCATGCGGAGCCTCGGTCGGCCCGATGGCGGCAAGGATGGCGTCGACCCGCCCCGGGTGCTCCGCCGCCGGTTGTAGCGCGCCGTTGAAGAATTCGGCGGCGGGCGCGTGGGCGCGCTGCCGTTCGTCCCAGAAACAGCGCATCAGCGGACCAGCAGATCGCTCGGCAGCGAGGGTTCGCTGAGCAGTTGCTCCATCCGCCGCCAGCGGGCGTTCTGGTCGGAGCCGGCCGATTCGACCCACGCCGCCACCATGTCGCGGCCGAGGCCATAGTTGATAACGTAACTGCGGTATTGCTTGGTGAAGGCCAGCGACTGACGCGCGCGCGCTTCGTTCATCAGCTGGTACTTCATGGTGAGCCGCACCGCTTGATCTTCGCCGATGCGGCCTTCCAAAAAGTCGCGGGCGATGGTGAACCGCGCGCCGCCCAGCTCGCGCGCGGCGGTCTGAAGCGCGTCGAAGCGAGCTGCGTCGGCCACCGGCAGGCCGGCAAGCGGATAGAGGACACGGGTTTCGTAAGCGAGCTTCTCCGGTCCCGGAAAGGCGAGATCGATCCCGTAGTTGGCGGAACCTTCGGCGATCAGCGATTGCGGCGAGTAGAGCGGATAGACGCTGAACTCGATCCAGTTCTTCTCGCGTACCAGCCGCTGCTCCAGCAGTGCGTTCAGCACATGGTGGCCGGGGTAGCCCTCGTGGCAGCCGAGATCGACCGCGCGGCTGATGCGGATCGGCAGGTCGGTGTTGATCTCGATCCGGCTTCGGTAGTCGCCGAGATAATAGTTGTAGCCCGACCAACTCTTGCCAGTGACGAACGCCATGTTGAAGCGTTCGCCGGCCGGCATGGCGATGTGCTGCAGCGTGCGGGCGCGGCATTCGGCGATGGCGGTCCGGAACACCGCGTCGAGCCTAGCGCGCGGCACCACGAAGCGGTCGGAGAAATCGGTCACCCGCTGCCACAGCTCGCCCTTGCCGGGCAGCAGGCGGTCGATGCGCGCCAGCACCGGGTCATAGGCCGACAGCGGCTTCAGTTCAGGCCGGACTCCGAACAGCCCCAGGGCTTCGTCCTCGAAGCTCAGCTTTTCACCGCCTAGCATACGCAGACGGGTGTCGGCGGCGGTCAGCTGCGCCTGCAGGAAGGCGGCGCGGCGGGGTTCGACCGATTGCAGCGCGGTAACGCGCGCGGTCAGCGCCGCGACCCGAGCGCGAAGCTCGGGCAGCGAACTGCGTGCCGCCAGCGCCTTGGCTTCTGTCTTGAGGACATCGGGCCCATAGAAGGCATCAATATAACCTTCTTCCTTTTCGCCGATCGCCAGCTGCAGCCGGACATAGTCGCGCGCCGCAAGATCAAGCGTATCGGTGGGCCGCCCGAACTGGACGCACGCGGCCAGCAGAAGCGGCAGGATCAGCGCGAGTAGGCGTCGTTGCATACGGTCGGGTCCTTGTCGGCATCCTCGCCGAAGATCTCGGCGGCTTCGTCCCGGTCTTCGTCGCTGCACGGTAGGGCAGGAGCCGTGCGCAAGACAAGAAAGCCGATCAGCCCGGCCATCACCGATCCGGCAAGCGTGCCGAGCTTCGCCTCGTCGACCAGCGTCGGGTCGGGAAAGGCGAGCGCGCCGATGAACAGGCTCATGGTGAAGCCGATGCCGGTCAGTAGTGCAGCGCCATAGAGTTGCCGCCACGACAGGTTGGCGGGACGTGAGGCAAGGGCAAAGTGGTCGGCCAGCCAGATGGCGCCGAACACGCCGATCTGCTTGCCGAAGAACAGCCCTAACGCGACCCCGATCGGCAAGGGTGCGAGCAGCTGATCGAGACCACCGATCGCCACCCCGGCGCTGGCGAATCCGAACAGGGGAACGACCCCGAACATCACAAAGGGATGAAGCCGGTGTTCGAGCAGCTTGAGCGGCGAGCGTTCCTCGCCCCGGCCGAGCGGAATGGTCAGGGCGGCAAGGACGCCGGCGATGGTGGCGTGAATGCCAGACTGGAATACCGCTACCCACAATGCGACAGCGGCGAGGAGGAATGGCCACAGCCGCCGAACGCCGAACATGTTCATGGCCGCCATGATCGCAACGATCGCCGCAGCGGCAGCGAGGGCGGGAACGCTAAGTTGGGCGGTGTAGAATAGGGCGATGATCACCACGGCGCCGACGTCGTCGATGATGGCAATGGTGACCAGCAGCAGCTTGAGGCTGGGCGGCGCGCGAGGGCCGAGCAGCGCCAGCACGCCGAGCGCAAAGGCGATGTCGGTAGCGGCGGGGATGGCCCATCCGCGCACCAAATCAGGGTCGCTGCCTGCGACGGCAAGGTAGATCAACGCCGGCACCGCCATGCCGGCCGCAGCCGCCAGCATCGGCAGACGGCGCGCCTCGGGGGTGGCGAGGCGGCCATCATACCACTCGCGCTTCACCTCCAAGCCGACCAGCATGAAGAACAGCGCAATCAGCGCGTCGGCGATCCAGTAGTGAACTGTCAGCGGGCCAACGGAGGCGTGCAGGACTCCCTGGTAGGCCTCCGCCAGCGCCGAGTTGGCGATCAGCAATGCGAGTGCGGCCGCCGCGATCAGCAGCAGGCCGGCATTGCGCTCGGAGGTGGAGGCATTTGCGGCCATGCGGGCCGGCATGCACAGCTACTTCAACTCACGCAAGCCGGCCCCGCGGAGGCTTCGACCTAGGCTGCCGCGGTGGCGGCGACCTCCACCTCCAGGTTCATCTCGGCCTTGAACAGCTTGGAGATCGGGCAGTTCGCCTTCGCTTCCTCGGCTAACTCCCGCAGCCGCGCTTCCTCGATGCCGGGAACGCTGGCGCGCAGTCGCAGGTCGGAACGGGTGACGGTAAAGCCAGCGCCGTCCTGCTCCAGCTTGACGCGCGCTTCGGTTTCCAGCGTGCCGTCCTCCACGCCCGCATTCGCCAGCGCGAAGCTCAACGCCATGGTGAAGCAGCCGGCGTGGGCGGCGGCGATGAGCTCCTCGGGGTTGGTCCCCGGCTCATTCTCGAACCGCGTGTTGAAGCCATAGCGCTGGTCCTTGAGGACGCCCGACTGAGTGGAAAGCCAACCCTTGCCGGTCTTGCCGGTGCCTTCGTAACGGGCGGTCGCGGTGCGCGTGATCATGGGTTTTCTCCTGCTCGATGGGTCGGCAGGGAGATGGGCGCGCCGTAGCGGCGGCACAAGTTGCGAGCGGCAACGTTGTTTCACCATGCAGGCGGACCGCAAGCAGGTGGGCGAAAGTTTTGCGGAATGGCTCCGCAGTTTCACGGGCGCACCCCTGATCCTCGGTCATTTCGACGCTGACGGACTCAGCGCGGTCGCGATCCTCAAGCGCACCCTGAGCGAAGCGGACGTGCGCCTGACCGGCAAGGGCGAGAACCCTTGGGACCCGGCCATGCGGGCCGAACTGGCGGAACGCGCGCCGGCGGGGATCATCGCCACCGACCTCGGCGTGCGCGAGGGCGACATCGTGCCGGGTACGCCAACAGTGCTGATCGACCATCATGTGCCCACCGGAAGGCCGGGCGAGGCGGTGGTCATCAGCGGCAACGGCTGCGTTCCGGAACCGACCTCAGCGCTGCTCGCCTATTGGTGCGCGCGGGCCATCGGCAGATCGGACGAGCTGCTGTGGCTGGCGGCAGTGGGCCTGATCGGCGACATGGCGGACGAGGCTGGCTTCCCCGAGCTGGCCGAGGCGCAAAAGCGCTATGGCAAGACGGCGCTGCGCAACGCGGTGTCGCTGGTCAACGCTCCCCGCCGAACCGCCAGTGCCGACGCAACCCCGGCGCTCAATCTCCTGCTCAAGTGCCGTTCGCCCAAGGAGCTGTTGTCGGGTCAGCATCCCGAGACCGCCCAACTGATCGCCGCCAAGGAGGAGGTGAAGGCCGAGATGGAGGTCGCCCGCCGGGTCGCGCCCAAGGTTCGGGGCGAAGTCGCGTTGATTCCACTCGCCTCACCCTGCCAAATCCACCCGCTGATCGCCCAGCAATGGCGCTCGCGGCTGAAGGACAAGGTCGTGATCGCGGCCAATCGGGACTACCGGCCCGGCTGGGTCCACTTCGCCGCGCGCACGGCCGCTGGCCACGACCTGATCGACTTCTTTGCGGAGCGTCGGCCGGAGGGCGCGGGGAGCGAATATGGCAGCGGCCACCGCCAGGCGAGCGGCGGCGCACTGCGGGTGCCGGAGTGGAACCGCTTCGTCGCCGAACTGGGCTTTCCCGAGGAGCAGATTGCATGAACGACACTACCCGGCCGTTGCGGCTCGGCTTTCCGGTCAAGGTGCTGGGCCGCCCGGGGATGAAGGGCAACGACACCCGGCGCTGGCAGAAGAACCCGCACCTGAAATGCAGCCTGGAGCATGTTTCGGAGATTCTCGACTATCTGAAGAAGGTCGAGATCAACATGTACCGGCTAAGCTCGGATCTCGCGCCCTATGCCACGCATCCCGACATGCCGCAGTTCCATAACATGCTGGCGGAAAGCGATGCCGAGCTCGCGGCGTTTGGGCGCAAGGCGCGCGAGCAGGACGTGCGTTTGTCCTTCCACCCTTCCCAATATGTGCTGCTGAACAGCCCCGATCCGGAGCTGACGCGCAAGTCGATCTGGGATTTGTCGAGCCAGGCCGAGATCCTCGATCGCATGGGCTGCCGGCCGGAGGCGGTGCTCGTGACCCATGTCGGCGGCGTCTATGATGACCGTCAGGCGGCGCGGGCTCGGTGGATCGACGGGTGGAACCAGTGCCCGGAACATGTGCAGCGCCGGCTGGTGCTGGAGAACGACGATATCCGTTTCTCGGCCGCCGATGTGCTGTGGATCCAGGAGCGGACGGGCGTGCGCTGCGTGTTCGATTACCAGCACTTCTGGTGCCTCAACCCGGAGCGGCTCGACATGCGCGAGACGCTGGAGAAGTTCCTTGCCACCTGGCCGGCCGGGGTCAGGCCCAAGATCCATTTTTCCTCGCCGCGGACCGAGATGCGCGAGGTCAAGCGCCAGATCACCCCCAAGCAGCGGGCCGCCGCCAAGGCCGGCAAGACCCGCAAGTCGAAGGAGCTGACCAAGACCACCGTCAAGGCCACCGCCCGGATCAAGACGGTGCTGTTGCCGCCGATCTGGACCGGGCACAGCGACTTCACCAACCCGTTCGAGTTCGCGACCTTCATGCGGATGGCTGAAGGATTGGAGTTCGACGTGATGATGGAGGGCAAGTCGAAGGACGTGTCGATCATCAAGCTGCGGCCCGACCTGCTACGCTACGCTCCCGATGTGGCCGCGCGCTTCGGGATCACCGCCGCAGACGCTGCGGATTTAGCGGCCGAGGAGCAGGCGCTGGAGCAAGGGGTAGCGGCGGAAGGTGAGCCGGATGTGGACGAGGGCGGACTAATTCATTCGCCCGAGGAAGAGATGGCCTGAGCTTAAGCGGGCGGTCCTGGCGAGGACCGCCCGCTGTCGTTGCTTAGCCGCGCAGGAAGGTCTGCAGCTCTTCCTTGGAGATGCTGCCGTTTTTGTTCGCGTCCGCCTTGCGGAAGGCCGAGGTCAGGTAGCCGCGAGTCGGTGCCTTGCTGTTGGCGGCCGTCTGTAGGTCCGTGACCCACTTGTTGAACTCGGTCCGGCTAAGGGTGCCGCCGCTGTTGGTGTCATACTTGGCCCAGTCGGCCTCCACCGTGGTCGCCACCGTGTCGGTGCCGGCCTGGTCACCTGTTGCCGCGCCCTGAGCGGGCGAGGCCGGGGTGGCGGGGGTCGCCGGTGTCGACATCGACGGATCGGCCGGGGTGGCGGGCTGTGCCGGCTGAACGCCCGACGGGGTGGTCGTCTGATCGGTCGAGGTCGGCTGAGTGGCCGTGGTCGTCGTCACCGGATCGGTCGGCTGGGTTGCGGTGGTCGTTGCCGGGTCGGTCGGGCGGGCCGTGGTCGAGGGTTGGGTCTGGGCGGAAGGTTGGGTCTGGCCGGTCGTGGTGGTGGTTGTCGTCTGCGCGAACGCGCTGGTGCCAGCGAGCAGCGCGGACGCCATGATTGCCTGCTTAATCATCGGAGTGACTCCGTTCGAGGAAAATACGCGGGCCCGTACCTAGACGGGCTCCAGTGTTGAACGCCTCTGTGAGCTGACATTGTCGTTTACCGTCGCGGAAACCCAACGACTCGGCTGCCAGAGCCCGGTCGGTCAGCCATTGGCTCATCGAAGCGACCCGGTTCGCTTAAGTCGAGCCGCTCAACCGTGATGCTTTTTATCGTACGGTCCCAAGCAGCTGCTGCGCTTGTTGCAGGTGCGACGTTACGATCGGCACTGCGCTGCCGGCGGTCTGCCGCAGCGCGGGTACGTCGCCGCTCTGCGCGTAGCCGCCGTTGATCGCCAGCGCTTGCTGATGCGAGGGGACCTGCTGCGCAAGGTAAAGGCGGTCGATCCCGGCGGGCGGTGCGGCATGCAGTTGGCCGATCTGCGCCTTCTGCTGTGGGCTGAGCTCGGGCGGCGGCGGCATCACGCCCGCGCTCTTGGCGGTCGCGAGCGTCAGGTTGGTCGTCTGAGTATGGTGGTCGATCAGCATGGTGGCATAGCTGCGTACCGCAGGGTTCTGGCTCTTCTGAAGCAGGATCATGCTGCTGGTAATCTCGAACACGTCACCGGCACCCGCGTGGAAGATGTACGCATTAGCCTGGGTGGTCGCTGCGGCCTGCGGCGGGGTGGGGAGCGTCGCTCCGGCCGAAGCGGACACCATCGCCAACGCTGCACCAAGGGCGTGCATCCGCTCCACCGGCAATCTCCTGTTCGCTTGCGAAATCTACTCAACTCCTCAGCGGAACCCACGCTAAACATTCTCGTTCCCCAGGCGAGTTCAATATTTGTTTACTGGGAAAGGGGTCAGCATGCGCCTGTTCATCACATCGACCATGGCGGGAGCCGTTAGCGCGCTGACCCTTGTTGCCGGGGCTCCGGTGTCGGCTCAGCTGTCGCCCGCCAACGCTCCGCAGGGGCAGCCGGGCATCCCGGCCAGCGGGGCTCCCGTCGATGCCGACAATCAGGCTGTGGTCGATGCCTTGATGAGGACGCTCAAGCTGCGCCCTTATCACACGCTGACGCCCGCCGAGGCCAGGCGGCAGCCGACCTTTACCGATGGGGTGAACGAAGTTCTGCGCGCGCAGGGCCGCCCCACGACGCCGCCGGCTGGCACGACCGAGCGGA
>CADCWB010000242.1 GCA_902806295.1 uncultured Sphingomonas sp.
AATATGACGAGGAGGCCAAGAAGGTCGACTTCAGCCACAATCCTTTTTCCATGCCGCAGGGGGAGCTTGAGGCGCTGGAGACCAAGGACCCGCTCGACATTTTGGCTTGGCAGTATGACATCGTCTGCAACGGGGTGGAGCTGTCGTCCGGCGCGATCCGGAATCATCGACCAGATATCATGTACAAGGCGTTCGAGATCGCCGGCTATTCGCAGGCCGAGGTGGACAGCAACTTCTCGGGCATGATCAACGCGTTCAAGTTCGGCGCGCCGCCGCATGGTGGGTCGGCCCCAGGCATTGACCGGATCGTCATGCTGCTCGCGGGCGAGCCTAATATCCGCGAAGTCGTGGTCTTTCCGATGAACCAGAAGGCGGAAGACCTGATGATGAACGCCCCCGCGCCGGTGTCAGCCAAGCAGCTTAAGGAGCTGTCGATCAAAGTGGTGGGTGAAGCGGCTGCTTCGAAATTGTAAGGCGCTTCTCGGCGAGCGCCAGGGTCCAGCCCTCGACGCTTCCCCGCGGTCATGGGCAGCGGCTCAACTGCTCAACCCGGATAGCTGATCGCTATTATTTCATAGCTCTTCTCGCCGGTCGGTAGTCGAACCACCCGTTCATCGCCGATCCGGGCGCCGACGAGGGCGCGGGCGATCGGGGCGGACCAGCTGATGCGGCCGGCGGAGGCGTCGGCTTCGTCCTCGCCGACCAAGGTCAGCGTTCGCCGCTGGTCGTCTTCATCGGCCAACTCGACCGTCGCGCCGAAGCGAACCTGGTCTCGGCTGCCCTGGCCGGCCGGGTCCACGACTTTGGCCGTCTTCATCACCTTCGACAGGTAGCCCAGCCGGCGATCGATCTCGCGCAGCCGCTTGCGACCGTAAATGTAGTCGCCATTCTCGGACCGATCGCCATTGCCGGCAGCCCAGCTGATTACCTCCACCACTTTGGGCCGCTCGCCGCCGAACAGCTGATCATATTCCGCGCGAATGCGCGCGAAGCCTTCGGGCGTGATGAAGCGCGGCGGATGGGGAGCCATATGCCTCCTTAGCCGAGCCTGTCCTTGCCGAGGAAGTAGCTGAGGTGGCGCGGTTGGGTCGCCGCGGGCGGGTTAAGTCGGTCGTAGACGACCGTATTCTCCAGCACTCGCTGAACGTAGCCGCGGGTCTCAAGGAATGGGATGTCCTCGATCCAAGCGACGATATCCGCACCAGGCCGTCGCGGATCACCGTTGGAGTTGATCCACTTGCGGACGTTGCCCGCACCTGCGTTGTAGCTGGCGATCGCCAGCGGATAGTTGCCGTTCCAGCTGTTCAGCAGCCGCTGAAAATAGGCCGACCCCAGCATGACGTTGTAGGCCGGGTCGGAAGTGAGCCGGGTGTAGTCGTAGCCGTAGCCCAGCTTGCCGGCTTGCTCCTGCGCCGTGCCGGGCATCAGCTGCATCAGGCCGCGCGCGCCCGCATGACTGACGGCCGCGCGGTCGAAACTCGATTCCTGGCGAGTAATGCCATGCGCCAGGCTCCACAGGCGAGCATCGGCAAGCGGCTGCCCGAGCAGCGGATAATCCTGGCGAACATAAAAGGCGCTGCCGTCATTGCGCGCGGAACGGGCGGTCCAAACGGCGAGATCTTGGCGTCCGATCTGGGCCGCCAGCTCCGTCGCGAGGAGTCGGTCGGCATCATTGTGGACCGATTCACTGAGCGCCCTGACGAACAGGGCCGCTTCTTGGCGGTAGCCGCCGGACTGCAGCGCCCGCAGTGAGCGGACCAGGCGGCGCGACTGAAAGGCCTGGCGCTGCTGGGGGTTGGGCAGCAAAGCCGAGTTGGCGGGGGCAGGAACGCCGCGGCCTAGCCGCTCGAGCGCTAGCTGACCGTAAAAGAGTTCCGGATAGGCCGCGGCCCGGCTGAAGTAGCTGGTACCTTCCTGAAAACGGCCTGCCTGGGTGGCCGCGCGGCCGGCCCAGTAGTTGCCCTTGGACGAGACCTGCAGCGAGCGGCCACCCCGTGCATAGCGGTCGAACAGGGGCACGGCATCGCCGGGTCGACCGAGCGCCCGCAGGGCGGTGCTCCCCGCCAGCCAGGTCAGCGAAGTATATTTGTCGCGGACGCCAAGCGGCTGCAGGCTGAGGTTGGCACCGGCTGGCAAAGCATCGTCGACCTGCCGCGCGATATTATAGGCGATCGTGTGCTGCCCATCCCGCGCTGCACCCTGCGCGACAGAGAGCAGAAGCTCATACCATTTGTCCGAGTCGACCGGGCGAATGACGAAGCTGTGCGGACGGGCAAGCAGCTGCCGCGCGGCGGCGTCCCAATTGGCCTCGCGTAGGTAGCGGGCGCGGTCCTGCATGAGGCCGGCGTCCTGGGTCACCTGACCCATCACTCGATTATAACGTGCCTCCACGTCCGGAAGGCGCTGCTGCATCGCCACCCGAGCTTCGAAAGCGGCTCGCCGGGCTGGGCTGGTGGAAGGCAGCAAGCGATAGGCGTTCTGCGGATCGCGCTCAATCAGCAGCCGATCGACGCGGCGATCGAAATCCGCCGCTGCCAGGCTGTTGCCGAAGCGTTGATAGAGCGCAACTTCGTCCGCGCCGCCCAATCCCGGCGCGGCCCACGCCTCGCGCGCGGCGACGACGGCCTCGGTCGAGCGACCTTGGGCCAGCAGGCTTTCGGCGAGCCGGGCCCAGCCATTGCCGGTAACCGGCTTGTCGGTGGCGAAAAAGGCTACGATGGTGGCCGGGTTCTCGCCCGCTCGCATCTGCCGTTCCGCATTGCGGCGCAAGGTTGCTTCGCCCGGCCAATCGGGATTGGCGAGCAGGAAGCGGGCATAATCGGCAAAGGCGTAGCCACTGGACTGCCGCAAACGTCGCCAGTCGGCGATGGACCAGTTCACATCGCCGGCAGCGGCCGGAGCTGCCAAGGGGATATAGGCCGGCTGGGTAGGTACGGGCACCAGCTGCGTGGAGCTGGCGATAGCGGCCGATCCGAGGACCAGGGGGATCAGGTAAGCCACGTTCCTCATGCTGGACATACTCGTCTACCCGTCCTTATCAGCTCATGAACGTCGCAACCTACCACTCCGATGTTAAGAGTGAATCCCCCTTGGAGGGCCAAACAATGTTTTCCGGGTCAATCCCCGCGCTTGTGACACCGTTCACCGCAGGCAGGGTCGATGAAGCGGCATTTCGCGACCTGGTGGAATGGCAGATCGGGGAAGGATCGCATGCCCTAGTGGCGTGCGGCACCACGGGCGAGTCAGTCACGCTGAGCGATGGTGAGCATCGCCGGCTAATAGAGCAGACGGTCGAGATCGCCGGCGGGCGTGTGCCGGTAATCGCCGGATGCGGGTCCAACGATACCGAGCATGCGGTCGATCTGACCCGCTCGGCGCAAGAGGCCGGTGCTGCGGCAGCACTTCATGTCCCGCCTTACTATAACCGGCCCAACCAAGATGGCGTCTACCTGCACCTGTCGCGGGTAGCCGAGGTGGGCCTGCCAATAGTGCTCTATAACGTGCCAGCACGGACGGTGACCGACATCGCGGTCGGCACCATGGGCCGGCTCGCCGCGCTGCCGAATGTCGTGGCCGTGAAAGACGCAACCGGCGCTATCGGCCGAGTCTCGGCGCAGCGAGCGACTTGCGGGGTCAACTTCGTGCAACTGTCCGGCAACGACGACATGGCGCTCGCGTTCAATGCCATGGGCGGCCGCGGTTGCATCAGCGTAACCGCCAACGTCGCACCCCGCCTGTGTGCCGAGTTTCAGGAGGCGACGCTGCGCGGCGACTACGCGGCGGCGCTGCGCCTCCAAGACAGACTTTACCCGCTTCATGATGCGCTATTCACCGACGCCTCGCCTGGGCCGGTCAAATATGCGCTCGGTCGGGTACGTCCGGGCTTTCCCGAAGAGCTACGAGAGCCGATGACTTCGGCGGGCGAGGCCAGCCGGCGCGCGGTCGATGCGGCGCTTGCCCATGCTGGCCTGATCTAGAACGGAGCGGTGCGCTGGAACGCATGACGCTGGAATAATCGGCTTGGCCGCTCTACGTGGCGCTCACCGATGGCCAAGCCGCTCCCCGCACTTTTTGATAAGAACAAGATCGTCGCTGAAAATCGGCGGGCGCGGTACGATTACTTCGTCGAGGACCGGTTCGAGGCGGGGATCGCGTTGCAAGGTACGGAAGTGAAGTCGCTCCGCATCGGGGAAGGCTCGATCGCGGAAAGCTATGCCGCGGTGGAGGGTGATGAAATCTTTCTGATCAACTCCTCCATACCGCAATATGGCGCCGGCAGCTGGATGAACCATGAGCCGCGGCGGCGGCGCAAGCTGCTGCTGAAGGCACGAGAGATTGCCCGGCTTAACGGTGCGATCACTCGCCAGGGGCTGACGGTGGTGCCATTGAGCATTTACTTTAACTCCGCCGGCAAGGCGAAGGTGGAACTGGCCCTGGCCCGCGGCAAGAAGGTCCATGACAAGCGCGCGACGATCAAGGAGCGCGACTGGAAGCGCGAGCAAGGGCGTCTGCTGCGTAACAATGGCTGAGCGGTCGACGTTCTTCTCACGGTTGGCAGCCAAGGCGACTCCGTCGCGCGAAGAGGTCCTGGAAAGCCGCTGGCTGAAGCCGTTCGGGAAGAGGCTGCGCCATTCCGAGCTTTGGCGCTTTACCCGCCGCTCCGTCCCGCGGGGGGTGTTTGCCGGATTGTTCATCGGCATCTTCTTGATGGTGCCGGGCCTGCAGATCGTCGGTGCGGCACTGATGTCCGTGCCCTTGCGCGGCAACATCCCGATCGCGGCGGCGATGACCTTCCTGTCGAATCCGGCGACCACACCATTTTTCCTAATCGCCTCGATCTGGGTGGGTAACCAGCTAGGCTTCCATGCCGATTTGGCAGCGTTTGAAGCGCTCTATGCGAGCGGAGCTTCCGTGTCCCGCTGGGCCGCGTGGCTGCTGTCCGACGCCGCGCCGGCCATGATTTCGGGGCTGTTCATCATAGCTGTGGTCAGCGCGTTGGTCGGTTATGGCGTGTCGATCGTCGTTTGGCGCTGGTGGGTCGGCGCGAAATGGCGCAGGCGCACGCGACCTGAATTATCTCGTCATTGAGTCTCAAGTGGAGGGGTTCAAGTTCATGAAGCGTTTGATGATTTTGCTCTGCGCCGGCACCGTACTCGCCGGCTGCGCGACAACTCCGGCACCGGTTGAAACGGTTGCTCCGGCCGAGACTGCGTCGCCGGCAGCCGAAGCGCCAGCGGCGCCCAAGCCGCAGCTCGGTACCTTCGGCTTTGACGCCACCGGCATGGATACCAGCGTTCGCGCCGGAGATAACTTCTACACCTACGCCAACGGAACGTGGGCCAAGAACACGCCCATCCCGGCCGACAAGTCCAACTACGGAATGTTCGGAGCCCTGGACGACCTGTCGCGCGAGCGGACCCGCACGCTGATCGAGGAGTCCGCCAAGGATCCGAACAGCCGCATCGGAGCTGCCTACGCCAGCTTCATGGATGAGGCCGCGATCGAGACGAAGGGTCTGGCTCCGTTCCAGCCGTGGCTGAACCAGGTGAAGGGCTTGGGCAGCAAGGCGCAACTGCCAGCGCTTTATGCCGAAGCAATGAAACTTGGGGTTTCCACTCCCTTCGGCGGGTACGTCGGCCAGGACGACAAGAACCCCGACCAGTATATCCTGTCCATGTCCCAGGGCGGGCTGGGCATGCCCGACCGCGACTATTACCTATCGGCCGATGCCAAGCTGAAGGAGACCCGAGCCAAGTATCTGCAGCACCTGACCAATGTGCTGACGCTGGCGGGCGAGCCAAACCCGGCGGCGCGCGCCAAGGCGGTTCTCGACCTCGAGACAGGTATTGCCCGAGCCCACTGGAACCGCGTCGACAGCCGCGATGCGGACAAGACCTACAACAAGATGACGGTGGCCGAGCTTGAGCGGCGCGCGCCCGGTTTCGACTTCAGCGATCTCATCCAAGCTACGGGCGCCCAAGGAGCGGACAGCCTGGTTGTTGCTCAGCCCAGCGCGATCACCGGCATCGCTGCTCTGGTCCGGCGCGCTCCGCTTGGCGTTCTCAAGGATCAGTTGCTGATCCGCTCGCTGGATGCCTATGCTGCGTACCTGCCCAAGGCCTTCGACCAGGAGCAGTTCTCCTTCTATGGCACGGCTCTGTCGGGCACCCCGCAGCAGGAGGAACGCTGGAAGCGAGCGGTAAGCTTCACCGTTGGCGCGCTGCAGGACGATGTGAGCAAGCTCTACGTCGCCCGTTACTTCCCGCCCGAAACCAAGGCGGCGGCGGACCAGCTGGTCAAGAACGTGGTGGATGCGATGGGTCGGCGGATCGACGCGCTGACCTGGATGGCGCCGGCGACCAAGCAACGGGCGCGGGCCAAGCTGGCCAACTTTACAACGAAGATCGGCTATCCCGATCGCTGGCGCGACATGTCGGCGTTGGAGATCGACCGGGCTGACGTGCTCGGCAACGCGCTGCGTTCGAATCGCTTCGATTATGCCTACAACGTAGGCAAGCTGGGGCAGCCGATCTACCGCTGGGAATGGGGCATGACCCCCATGACCGTGAATGCCTATGCCAACTTCGGCATGCAGGAGATCGTCTTCCCCGCTGCCATCCTGCAGCCGCCGTTCTTCGACCCGAACGCCGATCCGGCGGTGAACTATGGCGGGATCGGTGCGGTCATCGGTCACGAGATCAGCCACCACTTCGACGATCAGGGTTCCAAGTACGACGAGACTGGTCGCTTGAATGAATGGTGGACGGCCGCCGACAAGGCGGCGTTCGCCGCTGCAACCAAGCAGCTGGCCGCGCAGTACGACGCTTATGAGATCTTTCCCGGCGCAAGCGTGAAGGGCGCCTTCACGTTGGGCGAGAACATCGGCGATCTTGCTGGCCTCACGGTCGCATTTGATGCGTACAAGCACAGCCTCAACGGGCAAGCGGCGCCCACGCTGGACGGGATGACCGCGGACCAGCGCTTCTATCTCGGCTGGGCGCAGGTGTGGCGGCGCAACTACCGTGAGGCCAATCTGCGCCAGCGGCTGATCACCGATCCGCACAGCCCATCCGAGCAGCGGGTATGGGTCGTCCGTAACCTCGACCCCTGGTACGGTGCGTACAACGTGCAGCCTGGTGAGAAGCTGTATCTGGCGCCCGAGGCTCGCGTCCGCGTATGGTAGGCTGATGCTGCACACCCGGCTCGCCGCGATCGACGCTAAACCGCTCGGCCGTGGCGAGCCGTGGCTCATTCCCGGCCTGCTCGCCGCGGCGTTGGCGAGCGGGGCCTTTTTGTTCTGGATCTCAGGTCACCTGCTGGTCGGTGCGCTGCTGGCAATCAGCACGCTCATCGCTGGCACCCTGGCGGGGCTGGCCTTGCGGCAATCGGCTGGTCCGCAGGCATCCGTGGCCGTCGCGCCAGATTATTCCCTGGTTGCCTCCGCGCTGGCGTTGTCACCCGATCCGGCTGCGCTGACCGACCGCGAGGGGCAGCTGGTCACGGCCAACGCTGCCTACCGCGCACGCTTTCCTGGAGCTCCGTCGCCCCCGAATCTGGGCGCGGACGACGAGTCCACCCGTTCGCTCAACCTTGCTCGCACGCTCGCGTGGCGCGACGGCGAGGGCGGCGCGGAAAGCATTACCACGCAGAGCGGCCCAGCCGCGGTGGAGGTGCAGCGAGTGGGTGCTCGCGGGGATCAGCTGCTGTGGCGCTTTCCACGCGCCCGGCCTGATCTGTTGGCGGTCTTGGTACAGCGGATCGGCGGCATGGAGGGCGAGATATTCGCCCGCAGTGGAGTGCTGGCGGCGGCTACCGGATCGAATGGCGAACTGCTCGCCGCGAATCCGCTGCTCCGGGAGCGAGCGGAACTTCCGGCCGAGCTCTCCTCTTCGATGCCCTTTGCCGACCTTCTCACCGGCACGGAGGATGGCCGCGTACGGCTCGGGGCCGAAGGTGACAGCGGACGGCCGCTGCGTCTGTTGCATGTACCGATCGATCCGGAGCGGATGGGCCATGCCGGGATCACCTTGTTGTTCGACACGTCGGAGGCTGCGCGGCTCAACGACGGCGCCAACGTGCAGGCGCTGCTGGACATCCTGCCGGTCGGCTTGGCACTGGTCGATCGCGATGGGCGCTTCCTGACCACCAACAAGGCGTTTCGCGTTGCCGGTGGGATCGCGGAAGACGCCGGTCTAGCCTACCCCGGCGATCTGGTGGTCAAGGAAGACAAGGCAGCGGTGGCAGATGCCGTGCGCCGCAACACACGCGGGCCGGCCATGTCGAGCGACCTTGCGGTGCGACTGGCGCACCAGCCGACGGATCCCGTGGCACTGACCATCGCCGGGCTGCGCGGGCTCGGTGACGCCGCCGTCCTGCTGCTGCTCAAGGACAACAGTGAGGAAGCCAAGCTCAAGCGGCAAATCGCGCAGGCAACCAAGATGCAGGCGGTCGGCCAGCTGGCCGGCGGCGTCGCTCACGACTTCAACAATATTCTTACCGCCATCATCGGCCATTGCGACCTGATGTTGATGCGGCATACCCCTGGCGACAGCGACTACGACGACATTCAGCAAATCAAGTCGAACAGCAATCGCGCGGCCGGGCTGACTCGGCAGCTGCTCGCCTTCTCACGCCAGCAAACCCTGCGACCGCAAGTGTTACAGCTGCCCGACGTCGTCTCGGAGGTGTCGCACCTGCTCAAACGGCTGCTCGGCGAGACGGTGGTCCTGAACGTGAAGCATGGCCGGGACCTGGGTTCCGTGCGCGCCGATCCGGGCCAGTTGGAGCAAGTGATCGTTAATCTGGCGGTCAATGCTCGCGACGCCATGGCCGGAACCGGTGGAGGCACGCTGACCATCCAGACCTATCCGGTTAAGGCTCACCAAGTGGCGGAGATCGGATCCGAGATCTTGCCGATCGCGGACTACTCCGCGCTGTCCATCTCCGACACTGGCTGCGGCATTCCGCCAAGCGTGCTGGGGAAGGTGTTTGAACCCTTCTTCACCACCAAGGAGGTGGGCAAGGGCAC
>CADCWB010000243.1 GCA_902806295.1 uncultured Sphingomonas sp.
GTCGCGGCATCGGTTGCGGATGGCGTGAACACGCCTTGCTGCGTGGTGCAGTCGGCAGCGGTGGTCGTCACAGCGGCGCGGAAGAAGGGACCGATCGCATACGACTGCAACTCGCCCGGGCGAATCTTGAAGCGCTCGCGCCGGTGCTCGGCACCGACTGCCACCGACAAAGGCTTGGCAAAGCCAACCGCAAATTGGTTGGAGAAGTCGGCATTGAAGATCCACTGGCCATAGCGCAGCC
This sequence comes from uncultured Sphingomonas sp., assembly GCA_902806295.1. GTDB lineage: Bacteria > Pseudomonadota > Alphaproteobacteria > Sphingomonadales > Sphingomonadaceae > Sphingomicrobium. The sequence continues at coordinate 242 of CADCWB010000243.1, forward strand.
CGCCGGCGTCGAAATCGCTCTGGCTGTCGGGTCCGAACGACGTGTTGAGTGTGTCGTGCACGTCATAGTCGAACCGGTTGTGGCCCCGGCCGGCGGAAAAATCGGCGCCCCAGCCGGCAACGTCGCCGCGAACGCCGACCGTTGCAGCATAGTCCTTCAGGTTGGTTTCGATCAGCGGCAGAAAGCCGATGTCGGTGAGCGGAACGAAGTTCTGCGCATTGGGCGTCTGATTGGGCAGCAACACGCTGAAATCGCGGTTGGCGGCAGCGCTCTGCTGGCGGAAGTTGGCGGCACTTTCGGCCTTGCGCCTGCCGTAAGAGGCGAAAGTATAGCCCTCCCAGCCAGGAGTGAATTCTAGGCCGGCATTGAGCAACAGGTTGAGGTCGCGCGATTCCGGGTCGCCGAAGCGGAACTGCAGCCGGTTGAAACCGACCTCGCGAGGATCAAAGGCGGCTGTCGGCCGGATGAAGTTAGGCCGCAGGTCATAGCCGGCGCGATTGGTTGCATCGCGCTTGCGGAACTCGCCAGTTAGATTGGCGAAACCGTTGGGCCCGAGCGGCAGGCCGAGATTGATCCCGACGGTCGCCTGCGTGCCGTCCGTAACTTTCCGTTCCCCGTCCGTGTTAGCGAGCAGGTAGCGGGGATCCGTGGGATCGAGTTGGGGTTGGCCGCTTGCATTCAGCTGCAGCCCGGTGACCCGCGCAACGTCGTCGACCTGCGTATAATATTGGCCAAACGTCATGCTCGCCCGGCCGCCGTCGCTGGCGCTCTTGAGCTGGATGTTGATCACGCCGGCAATGGCGTCGGAGCCGTACTGGGCGGCGGCACCGTCGCGCAGGACTTCGACGCGGCTGATGGCGAGGCCCGGGATCAGGTTGAGGTCGACCGCAGCACTGCCCCGGCCGACGGTGCCGTTGATGTTCAGCAGGGCGGAAACATGCCGCCGCTTGCCGTTCACCAGTACCAGGGTCTGGTCGGGCGAGAGGCCGCGTAATGTTGCCGGGCGCAGCGTGTCGGACCCGTCGGCGATCGACGGCTGGGGGAAGTTGAACGACGGCACCAGTTGATTGAGAATGCGGTTGGTCTCGGTCTGGCCGGTATGGTTGATGGCTTCGGAGCCGATAACGTCGACTGGAACGGGGCTGTCGGCCACCGTGCGGTCGGACCGGCGAGTGCCGGTGACGACGATCGTCTGCTCGTTGGGGGTCTCGCTCTGCTCCTGCGCTTGCGGGGTCTGGGCGACCGACTGGTTCTGCTGAGCGAGAGCCGACGTGGCGAACGCCAGCGGGCTGAAGCTGGCAAGCAAGATGCTGACGCGTTTGGTGTTCATTGGGTCCCCCTCGGCAGCCGGTAGTCGTCAAGGCCGGCTCAGGGGCGCAGCATGTCACCACTTCCTTGTTCCGCAAACGCTTATCGGCCGTTTGCCATGCCGTGGCAGCCTATCTGTTGCGAACCCGCAACAGATAGGTGACAGGCAGCGCCGGTTGACACCCGCGGGCCCCTGCCATAGGCGGCCCCTGTCCCGCGAGAGGCTTGCGCCTCAGGTGCTGACGCGCACGTGGGAACCGTGTTTCTAGAGAAGAGAAGAGCCAATGTTCGCAGTCGTGCGCACGGGCGGCAAGCAATATCGCGTTGCCCAAGGAGACAAGATCGTCGTCGAGAAGCTCGACGGCAACGCCGGTGACCGGATCACCTTGGGTGACATCCTGCTGGCGGGCGACGGCTCCGACCTCAAGTCCACCGACGGCTTGACAGTTGCCGCGGAGATCATCGCCCAGGCCAAGGCCGACAAGGTGACCGTGTTCAAGAAGCGCCGCCGCCACAATTACCGCCGCAAGAAAGGCCATCGTCAGCAGCACACCATCCTCAGGATCGTGGCGATCGGCGACCAAAAGGAAGAGAAAAGTCCGGCTCAGGCGGCCAAGGCTCCCAAGCCGGCGGCGCCTGAAACGCCGGCTCCTGCTGCGGAAGAGCAGCCGACGGCCAACCCGGCGCCGGACAATCAGGAGCAGGCGAACCCAGCGGCAACCGAAGACAAGACCGCTCCGGCCAAGCCGAAGAAAGCAGCGGCTCCTAAGCCTGCGGACGAAACCCCGTCGACAGAAAATGCTGCACCTGCTAAGGGCAGCGCCAAGAAGAGCCCGAAGGGCTCAAAGGCAGAGTAATCAAGCATGGCACATAAGAAAGCAGGCGGCTCGTCCCGCAACGGCCGCGACAGTGAAAGCAAGCGCCTGGGCGTAAAGCTGTTCGGCGGCCAGTCGGCGCGCGCCGGCAACATCATCGTGCGCCAGCGCGGCACCAAGTGGCACCCGGGCGACAACGTCGGCCTGGGCAAGGATCATACGCTGTTCGCGCTTTCCGACGGCCAAGTCGCGTTCCGCGAAGGCAAGCTCGGCCGCAAGTACGTGCATATTATGCCGTTTACCGGAAGCGAAGCATAGGAACGGTTACGACTCGACCGTTCCCACAAGGGGGCGGCCCGGACGCGATCTAAGGATCGAGACCAAAGGGAGAAGGGGAGCCCCCGGAAGGGGAGCTCCCCTTTTTCATGTCCTTCTCCCGAAAATGTCACGGTTCCGCTGCTAGCGGCCGGACGCGTGAAGGAGGCGACGATGTTCGCAAGAACGCCAAGATTGCTGCTGAGGCCGGGCTTCCCCGAAGATGCGCCGGCGCTGGCCACCGCCATCGCCGATCAGGCGATCGCCCGCAATCTCGCGACGGTGCCGTGGCCCTACCACGTGCGGGACGCCGAGGCGTTCCTGGCCAGCCCGCGCGACCCTGTGCTGCCGTCCTTGCTGATCTTTGAGCGAACCGCGCGCGCGCCCCGGCTGATCGGATCGTGCGGGCTTGGCCGGCGGCCGTCCGGCAGCGTCGAACTGGGCTATTGGATGGGGCGCGCGCACTGGGGGCAGGGCTTTGCGACCGAAGCTTGCGTTGCGCTGGTCGAGATCGCGCGGGCGCTCGGCCTTCGGCAGCTCGAAGGATCGCACTTCGTCGACAATCCGGCGTCCGGGCGCGTGCTCGAGAAGCTCGGCTTTCTGCCGCTCGGTATTGTCGCGCCGCGGCTTAGCTGCGCGCGGGGCACCGAGGTGCTGGCGCGGCTGATGCGGCTGCAGCTCGGGGCCGACCAGGCGGCGCGAAGCGAAGAGCCGCTAGCGGCCTAAGCGGCGCTGCGAACCTGGCGACGGGGCGGTTCCTGCCGATAGGGGTAGGTCGCCTCGTACGCCGCGATCAGCCGTCGATCGTCCTCGTTCCAGGGATGAAAGCCGGGCAGGAAGTACTTGAACCATGCGCCGGCGATCTTGCGCAGCATGCCAGGCTTGACCAGCACGTGCCACAGGTAAGCGCCCCAGGCGCCCGGCCCGGTGTTGCCGTCCTGCCGGAGCAACTCGAGCGTTCCCCTGGTGCGGTCGACGACGAAGTTGCGGCTAACGTAGAGCATCACCAGCGCCTTGACCTTCCACCGCTTCCAGCGGGTCCAGTCGCGAGTGGCGTGCAGCCAAGTGTCGTAAGCGACGCCCTTGTGCTCGATCTCCTCGATCGCGTGCCAGCGCCACAGTTCGGCGGTCTCATGGTCGGCGCCCTCGAGATGCCTAGGGTCGGCCAGAAGCTCGTGCGCGAGGATGGCGGTGAAATGCTCAAGCGCCATTGTCGCCGCCAGGCTGACGATCGGCGGCTTCGACCTGGTCACCGCCAGCCGAGCATCGACGTCCGCCTCCAGCTTGGTAAGATCGTAGCCGGCGTCGGCCGCGCGGCGGTTGAAGGCCAAGTGCTCGCGGCTGTGGATAGCTTCCTGCGTGGTGAAAGCCTTGATCTCGCCAGCCAGCTTGTCGTTAGTGCCCTCGCGAAAGGCGCGTACGCTCTCGACGAAAAACGCCTCGCCCTTGGGAAAGGTCGAGGACAAAGCGTTGTACAGGGCACTGGCGTAAGGGTTGCCGGCGTGCCACCAACGCGGCGTCGCTTCGTGGCGGCCGAAACGGCGGTCGCGCGGAGTGATGGTCAGGTCGGCCGGGGTCGGCGCAGTCGTCATATACATATTGGACAAGCTAGAAATACTTACATCAGTGTCAATAGCTCGCAAACGCCTCAGCCCCGAGGAAAGCCGATTCGCCGCCTTGGAAGCCGCGCGGCGAATCCTGCTCGAGCACGGTCCGCAAGCCGTAACGCTGAAGGCGGTCGCGGCGGCTATCGGGCGCACGCACGCCAATCTGCTGCACCATTTCGGCTCCGCCGCCGGGCTCCAGGCAGAGCTCGCGAGGTCGATCGCGGAACGGGTGACCGGGAGCATCGGCGAGGTGGTCGAGCGGGCCCGGACCGGGCAGGCGGACCCCGGCGACATCGCCCGCATGACCTTCGACGCTTTCAGCAACGAGGGCGCCGGAGCGCTCGCCGCGTGGATGATCCTGTCTGGCGACCGCGAGGCGCTGAACCCCATCTTGGAATCGATCCGCGGCCTGGTCGGCCAATTGACCGTGGGCCATGAGGATCATCACGTCGGCGAGACGACGCTGTGGCTGGTGCTGCTGGCGATGGGAGACTCCCTGCTGGGTCCGGCGATTGCCGACGCGCTCGAGCTCGATCCGGCAACGGCGCGCAAGATCGCTGCCAAGCGGCTCCGCAAGCAGATCGAAGACGCGCACCCGCTGGGTTAAGCTGGCCGAAGAGAACAGTGCCGGACGCAGTGCGCCGCTAACCGGTCACTCCCCTTGTTTCAGAAACAAGGCCGTGTTTTGCAGGCCAAGCGGCGACTTCCAGGAGCGATAAGGTGCTGAACTCAGGCCATTTCACGCGAGAGTTCCCTGCATAAGTCAACCGGTAATCCATGGTCCCATTGAGGAAAAAGCCGAACAAAGATCAGGGGACTAGGAGGTTCTGCAGGTAACTGGCGCTAAACTAGGCAAGCAGGACCCTGAGTTTACTTTTGCGGCTTGGGTCTGCTTTCGACCCAAATCAGACGTTAGCCTTCACAGTCCCGGCGATGCCTTCAACCTTGCTCAGGACCCTGCTTATTCTCTCAATTAAGAGATCGCGCGCTTCTTACTGACCGCGCTCGCCACGCTCGACGGGCTGAGGCGGCGCAGGCGGCGGCGGGCACACCGTTGTCGCCAATATGACCGAGCCGTCCGGGCAGGTCTGGGTTGCCGCAACTGGCTCGGTGACCGGTGGCGCTGGGGGCGGCGGCGGCGGCATTTGCGCAGCCGGAACGCTGAAGTTGAATATCAGGCTGGCAAGCAGGCTATGCGTCCGCAGCTTGCCTCGCGCATCGATGTCGACAATGCCGAGATCACCGCCATCGAAGCTGTCCGAAAACTTCAGTTTTTGCGAATTGAAGAAGCGGTACTTGAGGCCGAGATCGACGGTGCTGCTGATTGGCAGGCGGAGTCCCGCGAGTGCTTGCCATGCCAGCGCGGTGCCGCTCTCCCCTTGGAATTTGCCACGTGCGGCCCCGATGCCGCCACCCACATACCCGCCAAGCCCTTCATTGCCGCCGAAGTCGAGAAGGGCGTTGCCCATAAGGGACCAGACGGTTGCTCGCCCCTCAGCATCGAGAGCATCGTCCAAATCGTCATTGTCAATGAGGTCATTGGCAAAATCAATGTCCCTCGCCCCAAGGCGCTTGTACCCCAGTTCCGCCTCAA
>CADCWB010000244.1 GCA_902806295.1 uncultured Sphingomonas sp.
CCTCCGGTCCAGCCAAGCCGACGTTGAGCGTAACGCCGGTCGGCAACGCGATCTTGCGGAACTCGGTCATACGTGGGTCACCTGTGAATGTCGGGAGCACAGGCGGCGGTAGTCGGAGGCGGCGGCTAGACTGCGTGCGTCGGCCTGACGAGCGAGCTCTAGCCCCTTGTCTAGCGTCGCCCACTCGATCCCTGAGCCGCCGAGCAATTCCTCCCGTCGGTTCAAGACGTGGACTCCGACCGCAGTGTCCGTGCCGCGAAGCGCGCGCAACCGCTCGCCAGACATGGTGATCATCCGAACAGTGCCCGTGCCGAACGCCGAGCTCATTTCGCCCACATCGCTGTAAACCTTCATTCTGCCGATGGCGGCACCGTCACCGACGAACAGGCGAATAACGAAGCGTCCGCGCGCGAAAGTGGGAAGACCGTCGGTGACCGACCATCCGGCTCGCACGTCGACCGAGTCCGTTCCGCGCGGGCGTGACCACTCGGTTTGGCCCCGGCGAAGCTCACCCTGCGGATCAAGCAAGCGGAGGCTGGTCGCCGTGCCCCCATCACCTTCCGCTCTTCCAAGGCATTGCCAGCCCGCTCGACTATCCTTCGTAGTGGCGCAGCCACTTACGGCCAGAGCCGAGGCGAGCAGGACCGCGACCCTCAAGGGTAGCTCACGGTCTTCGGCACTTCGGGGATGGGGATCCACTCGTCATGATCGTCGGGCGGTAGCGCGAATTCGCCGGCTTTCCAGGCGCGCTTGGCTTCGTTGATGCGCTCGCGACTGGAGGATACGAAGTTCCACCAGACGTGGCGTTCGCCATCCATCGGCGCGCCGCCGCACAGCATCATGCGTGCTCCGCGCTCCGAACGGAGCACCGGCCTGTGCCCGGGCGCGAGCAGGACGAGGTGCATCGGCTCCAGGCCCAGGCCATCAACGGTCGCGTCACCGTCGAGCAGGTAGAGCGCTCGCTCATCCGCCTCACGCTCGACCTCGAGCGAGGCGCCAGGTGTCAACTCGATCGCGGCGTATAGGGTGGCGCTGTGCTGGGTGACTGGCGAGCGGGCGCCGTAGGCCTCGCCCATGATCAGGTTCAGGCGCACGCCGCTGCCCTCGATGATCGGCAGCCGCTCGGCCGATACATGCTCGAAGGCCGGGTCCTGTTCTTCGCTCGACCGAGGCAGGGCGATCCAGGTTTGTATCCCATCCATGGTCGGTCCGCGGCCACGCTCGTCGGCGGGGGAACGCTCTGAATGCGAGATACCCCGCCCGGCGGTCATCAGGTTCACCGCACCCGGTTCGATCCGCTGGTATGTGCCCAGGCTGTCGCGATGGTCGATCGCGCCTTCGAACAGATAGGTGACGGTTGCCAGATTGATGTGTGGGTGTGGGCGGACATCGATGCCCTCGTCCACGCCGAGCCGGGCGGGCCCCATCTGGTCGAAGAAGATGAACGGCCCGACCATGGTCCTGAGCTTGTGGGGCAGGGTGCGGTGCACCTTGAAGCCGCCAAGGTCGTGGCTGACGGGCGCCAAACTCATGAGAATAGGAGAGTCGTTGTTCATTCGCCTGGTGCCCTCGCCTTGATCGACAACGCATGAACCCGCTCGTGCATCAGATCGCCGAGCGCAGCATAGACCAGGCGCTGCCGTTGAACCCGATCCTTGCCGGTAAAGGCCGGGCTTTCGATCGCCAGGCTGAAGTGCGACTCGCCGGCGGGATTGTGGCCGCCGTGCCCGCGATGCTGCTCGCTATCGTCCGTGAGTTGAACCTGCGTCGGAGCGAGCGCCGCGGTAAGGCGGGCTGTCATTTCCCGTGCGACCGGGCCGGTGATGTCTGCGTTCATGACCCCTATATACGGCGGTTCTCGCAATGAGGCATCAGTGGCGTCACGACATCCCAAGTTTCATGGCCGGGTTGAGGGGGCGGCTGCGCATTGCGCCGCGCCAGGGTGCGGCGCGCCCGGCGAGTTCAAGGCGCCCCTGACCGCCCCAAGTTTCGACGGTCCCGGCGAGTGGCAATGGCTTTGCCTGGACCATGTCCGCCAGCATAACGCCCGCTACAACTACTTCGCCGGCATGAGCACCGAGGAGATCGAAGCCGCCCAATCGCCGATCGCCGGGTGGGAGCGGGCAACTCGGGCCTTTGCGCCGGGTGGCGCAGATCCGGCGCCGGCCTGGAGCGACTTCAGTGATCCGCTGGATGCGATCGCCGGTCGTTTTGGCGTTCGGCGGCAGGCAGCCCAGTCTGCGCCGGCGCGCTTCAACCCGGCCGAGCACCGCGCGCTTCATGTGCTCGGGTTGGGCGATGACACCGACTTGCATGCCGTACGCCAGCGCTATTCGGAGCTGGTGCGGCGCTATCACCCTGATCGCAACGGGGGCGACCGCAAGCATGAGAGCAAGCTGGCGCAGGTGCTGGAGGCCTGGCAGGTACTGAAGGTTGCGCCGGCCTTCGCCTGACTCAGTTCGGCTCCAGTGCGAAATCGACACGGAGTCGGACCTCGGTCCGGTTCAGGCCGGGGCTGAAGGGAGCGCCTTGCTCGGGCGGAGGTGGAGCCGAAACCGGCATGGCTGCGTCCATGCTCTGAGTGCGGACGATCGGCGGCGGCATGGGGATGCCATATTCGCCGCCATCGACGATGTTGACCACCCGCACGATCTTGAGCCCAGCCGCTTCACCATAAGCCTCGGCCCGCGACCGCGCCGCCTTGAACGCCGCTGCGTAGGCCGAGCGGTTCGCCGCCTCCCGGTCGGACACCCGCAGGTCGGGACCGCCGAGCAGATTGGCGCCCGCCTCGGTAACGGCGGTGACCGCTTCACCAACCCGCGCCATGTCCGTCAGTCGGGCTTCCAGCACGTTGGACGCGCGGAACTGCCCGCGCTCGCGGCCGTAGTCGATCCGCTGCAGCGAAAGGTCTTGAGTCTGCAGGTCGTCGGCCTTCACGCCCAACCGGCTGAGCGCCGCAGTCACGCGGGCCATCTTCTCGCGATTGAGGCGGCTGGCCTCCGTGGCGTTCGGGCCGACACTCACCACGCCCATCCGCAGCCGCGCCTCGTTCGGACGTGCTTCGGCTCGGCCGGTGGCGGAGATGGTGAGCAGGGTCTCGCCCTTCTCCACCCCGCGCGGGTCGGGGCTGGTCGGCTGGCAAGCGGCCAGGAGGGGCAAGGCAAGCAGAGGCAAGTGACGCATGAACAAGCTCCTTGTAAGCCCATTCATGTTACATTGTAACACCAAGTCGTCAATCCGGCTCAGTCCCGGTCGGGCGCACCGAGCGGGAAGAAGGCGCGGTAGGGCCGCGCTTCATCAACGGCGCGCGCCACCGCCGGATGGGCGAGCAGCCGCGCCCGGTAGGCTTGCAGGCGCGGTCGGCCGGAACCGATCTCCTCCACCCAATCCGCGTAGAACAGCGACGGGGCCGCGGCGCAGTCGGCCAGGGTGAAGTGGTTGCCGGCCGCCCACAGGCCGTCAGAGAGGTTCTGCTCGAGCCAGTCATAGGCCAACCGCAGTCGGGTGAGCGACGCCGCCACCCCGAACGGATCGCGCGAACCCTCCGGTCGAAGAGCGTTGCTGACGGAGACTTGCATCACCTCCATGATGCGGAGGTCGAAGAAGCGGTCGAGAAAACGCACCCGCCGCCCGAGCTCCCCATCCGGGATCCACTGGTTGGGACCGGGGTGATGCGCCTGCAGATGTTCGATGATGCAGGTCGATTCGACAAGCGGCTGGTCGCCATCGAGCAGCAGGGGAAATTGCTTGAACGGCCAATGGTGCTCAAGCTCGGACAGGTTCTCACGGTGCTGCCCGTCCAGCATGCGGAACTCGAAGGGGGTCTCGTTCATCCACAGCGGGATCAGCGCCTTCCAGGTGTAGCTGCTGAACGGATGGCCGAAGAGCTGCAGGCCTGTCCCAAGCGGCGTCGAAGGGTTCACCAGCTGCCCTCGGCGATGGCGCGCTGCCGCGCCTGCTCGCGCTCGCTGCTGGACTGTGGGCCGGCCCAGCCATGCTCGACCTTGCCGGCGGGCTCATAGGTGGCGATCATCGCGCCCGACCGGGTGACCCGGTGCTCGACGAGGCGCAAGGCCTCAGCCGGGGTCTCCTCGCCGAACAGCCGCTTGCCGCCGCCCAGCACCACCGGGAAAGTCATCAGCGTTAGCCGGTCAAGCAGCCCGGCCGCGATCAGCGCGGGGTAGAGCGTGCTGCTACCTTGGACCAGCAGGTCGGGGCCATCGCCCTCCTTGACCGTGCGAAGCTCGTCGAGGCTGCCGAGCCGGTGGCTGTTGGACCAGCCGAGGTCGGGCATTCCGCGGGTCAGCACATATTTGTTCGCGCGCGTGAAGGCCTCGCCCATGTCGATGGCGGCGACTTCATGCTCGGCCTTGCCGAGCCGATCGAACACCTCGCCGGTTCCCGTCGCCTCGCCACCGACATAAGGCCAATAGGCGGCGAAGATGTCGTAGGTGCGCCGCCCGAGCAGCAGGTCGTAGTCGCGGCCGAAGAAGGCATCGATGGCTTGGCCCACATCCTCGTCGAAGAACTGCGGCAGCCAGCCGCCGTGTGCGAAGCCGCCGGTCGGGTCCTCGTCCGGCCCGCCGGGCGCCTGCATCACGCCGTCGAGCGAGACGAAAACACTTCCGCGGATCTTACGCATCGACGCTCTCTCCGGCAGCGGCCGCCTCGAGAGCCGCAATATCGATCTTCTTCATCTCCATCATCGCCTGGAAGGCGCGCTTGCCGCGGTCGCCGCCTTCGGCAGTCAGTTCGAGCAAACGGCGCGGCGTAATCTGCCAGGAGAAACCCCAGCGATCACGGCACCAGCCGCACTGACTTTCCGCGCCGCCGTTGCCGACGACCGCGTTCCAGTAGCGGTCGGTTTCTTCTTGATTATCCGTCAGGACCATGAAGCTGACCGCCTCGTTGGGCTTGAACATCGGGCCGCCATTCAGGCCGACAAAGCTCTGCCCGAGAACGGTGAACTCGACCGTGATTTCCTCCCCCTCCTTGGTGGAAGGGTTGTCGGCGGCGGCTCCGGTTGCCGACCCGACACGACTGTCCGGGAAGGTCGCGGCATAGAATTCTGCCGCCTTGCGCGCCTCGCCATGATCGAACCACAGGCAGGTGGTGAGCTTGTTCATGATCCGGTTTCCTTCAGGCGTTGCGCGGGCCGACGAGCCCGAAGCTCGCGCCTTGCGGGTCGAGGGCGGTAATGGAGTACTCGCCGCCGGGAATCTCGATGGGCTCCTGCAGCACCTGCCCGCCCCCGGAGCGGACCGCTTCGGTGGCCCGGTCGATATCGTCGACGCCGATGTAGAAGGTCCAGGCGGAGGCTGGCATCTGCGGCATCTTGGGCATCACCGCGCCCATCATGGCCCCGCCGTGATGAAGGAACTGGTATTTGCCCATCTCCCCCATGTCCATGTCGCCCTCCTGCCGCCAGCCGAAGTGGCGGGTGTAAAAGGCGATCGCGTTTTCCGGGCCGGTGGTCGACAACTCGTTCCAGCGCACATGCTGCGGCTGATCAACGGAGAAGACGTCGCTCGTTGCGTCCGGCTGATCGGCCGGCGGCTCGGGCTGCATCAGGTAGAAGGGGGCGCCCTGCGGGTCGGCCACCATCGCCAGCCGGCCTACGCCGGGCTGGTCCCACGGCTCCGCCATCACCTTCCCACCATCCGAGCGGATTGCCTCAACCATCGCGTCGACATCGGGCGCGTGGAGGTAGCCTAGCCACGCCGGCCGGTCGCCTTTCGCCTGCATGTCCTCGTCGGTGGTCATCACCCCGCCGGCGTTGCCGCCGTCCGAGCGGCCGATCATCCGGTACTCAAGACCGGGTGCGACCGTCTCCTCCTGGATGTTCCAGCCGACCACCGGATCGTAGAAGCGCTTGGCGCTTATCGGGTCCGTGGTCATCAGCTCGTACCAGATGAAGCTTCCCTGTTGGCTCGTCATGGTTCAGCCTTTCCGCTCGTCGAGAATGGTCTCAAAGCCGCCCCAAAACATGCGCTTGCCGTCGAACGGCATGTCCCCGTCCATTTGCATGTCGGGGTCGTCCATCATTCTGGTCCAGGCTTCGTCGCGTGCGGCTTTCGACGGCCACTCGATAAAGGAGAAGACGACGTTCTCTTCGGGCCCGGCCACGACCGCCTTGCGGAAGTCGGTTAGCTTCCCGTCCGGAAGGTCGTTGCCCCATGCTTCAACGACCCGCAGAGCGCCGCAC
>CADCWB010000245.1 GCA_902806295.1 uncultured Sphingomonas sp.
CCTCGCCCGGGATGTAGCTGATCACTTCGCGCTGGTTGGTCAGGCGGACCTTGGCCACCTTGCGCAGCGCCGAGTTCGGCTTCTTCGGGGTGGTCGTATAAACACGGGTGCAGACGCCGCGCTTTTGCGGGTTCTGCTCCATCGCAGGGACCTTCGACTTGGCCTTCTGCGGCTCGCGACCCTTGCGGATCAGCTGGTTGATCGTTGGCATGAAGCCCTTCACCTTTTGAATACAGGGTTACTTTGCCCAACGCAAAAGCGTGAACGCCTGACAGTCGTTTGCGACCGCCGGCCTTCACGTCGTTGAGCAATGTTCAGCTCTTGCCCGGCTGGTACGTTGCTACGCATCCATGCACGGACGAACGGCCCCTACAGGGCGCCACCCGAACGGTCAACCGCTCAGGGGCCTTTTACGACCTCACCGCGCACCATGACGAAGCCCACCTGCTTCAGAAGTCGGACATCCTGCAGCGGGTCTCCGTTGATCGCGATGACGTCGGCGCTCTTGCCGGCTTCGATGGTGCCGATCTCACTCGTCAGGCCGAGCAGGTCGGCCGCATTCACAGTCGCCGCCTTGATCGCCGCCACCGGCGGCATGCCGTACTTGACCATCAGTTCGAACTCGTCGGCGTTGCGGCCGTGCTTGGAGACGCCGGCATCCGTGCCGAAGGCGATGCGGACTCCCGCCGGATAGGCCTTGCGGAGTGACTGCCCGGTGATCCCGATCCGCCAGTCGATCTGCTTTTTCACGTCCGGCGCGTACGCACCGGGATTGGCCGCGAGCCGCTCGAGATAGCCGTTTACCGTCGACAAGGTCGGCACGTAGAAGGTCCCGCGCTGCTTCATCAGCCGGACGATCTCATCGTCTATGACTGTGCCATGCTCGATCGAGTCCGCTCCAGCGCGCACCGCCATCTTGATGCCGTCGGCGCCATGGGCGTGGACCGCGACCTTGCGACCGTAAGCATGGGCGGTGTCAACCAGAGCCTTGGCTTCCTCGTCGATCATCCGTGTGCTGAGCCCGGTGCCGCTGTTGACCCCGCCGGTGGTCGCGAACTTAATGACGTCCGCGCCGCGATCGATCTGGCGGCGAACGGTGCGGCGGCAGCTTTCGGCACTGTCGCACAGGTTCTCCGGATCAGGCAGGTGCGCGACCAGATCGTCGTTCAGGCCGCCGCGTCCGTCCATATGACCGCCGGTCGTCGAGATGCTGCTCGCCGCGTCGATGATCCGGGGGCCCTGCACCCAGCCGCGCTTGATCGCCTCCCGGAGAGCCAGGGTGGCGCCCTCGTCGCCCAGGTTTCGGACGGTGGTAAAGCCCGCCCGAAGCGTCTTCATGCCGTTATGCTGGGCTTCGAGCGCGTTCATCTGCGGCTCTTCGCGCATCATGGCGATCAGCCCCGCCTCACCGCCCCGGTCGGAAGCAAGGTGCACATGGCTGTCGATCAGCCCAGGCAAAACGGTGCGGTCTCGTAGATCGACCACCGCTGCTCCAGCCGGAGCGACGAAGCCGTCCCGGACCGAGACGATCCGGCCATTGTCGACCTCGATGGTGGACGGCCCGCGAACCGGCTGTCCTGGAACGGCTATGAGCCGGCCAGCATGAATGTAGGTCGGCGCCGCAGCCGCGGGCACCGCAACCCCGATCGCCAGCGCCGCCCCAAGCCACCGCCCTACCCGCATGCCCGTTCCTCCTATTGGAGGAGCAGCTTAGGCGGGGACGGGCGGCAGCGACAAGCTATTCGCTGGTCTTGCCGTCCCAGTGATCGTTCTCATCGTCGCGCTCGGCCTGCTCCTTGTCCGAATGGACCGTCTTGTCCTTGTGCTCGGGCGGGCCGTAGAGCGTGTAGAATTGCAGCGGTTCGTCGCTGGTGTTCTTGACGTTATGGCAGGCACCGGCAGGCACGATCACCGCGAAATTGTCCTCGACCTGATTTTCCTTGCCGTCGATGACGACCACGCCCGCGCCTTCCTCAAAACGGAAGAACTGGTCGCGATCCTCATGCGTCTCCTCGCCGATCTCCTCGCCTGGAGCCAGGCTCATCAGCACGAGTTGCAGGTGTTCGCCGGTGTAAAGCACCCGGCGGAAGTCGTTGTTGGCGATGGTTGCTTCTTCGATGTCGCTGCAATAACCGCGCTTCACTTGGCAGGTCCTTTCCTGGTGGGGTCATGGCCCCAGTTCATCAGACTGTAACGCCAGCGCGAGTGCTCGGTGTCCGCGGGCTGCTGGGCCAGGTGGCGGTGGACGTAGCCGACCACCTTGCGCATGTGCGCCAGGTCGTCGTCGGTCAGGTCCGCTTTCTTCTTGCCGAGAAGGTCGATGATCCGCCGGCCGCTGGCATGGCCGACGCTCTCCCCGTCGCCATGCCCGTCCTCGCCTTTCCAGCCGACCGCTTGGCTGTCGTTGGTTTCCAGCCACTTGCGCAGCTCGGACGGAGTCATGTTCACGGCGTCGTGGAACTCGCGGAGGGTGGTGTCGCGGTCGAGGGTGTCGGCGGTCACGGGCGCTCTCCTATTGGCTCATGCGGTTGAGTTGCTGCAGATGCTTCTGCACCATGCCGGTGGCCTTGGCCGCATGGTCGCGCAGCGCGGGGTTGTCGCCGGACCCAATGTAGGCGTTCATGGCGGCGAGCGTCTGCTGATGGCTGGCGATCTGGTCGGCGATGAACTGGCGGTCGAAAGCCTCGCCGCTGAGGCCCTGCAGCGCCTGAACCTTTGCCTGGGGCTGGGGTGGAGGCGTCGTCGGCAGCGGGATCGGCGGCTGCACCTTGGCGAGCGCGGCCTTCATCTCGTTCGAGGATTTGGTGTGCTCCTCGACCAGCTGCGCGCCGAAGCTCCGCACCCCGCCGCTTGACCCCTTCTGCTCGGCCAGCCGGCCGGTGGCGATCTCGAACAAGTCGCTGCCGGCGGCCAAGGCGGCGAACTGGGGCGCCGTGGTCGGCAGGCCGGCGGGCGCCGCGGCGTTGGTTTGCAAATTAGCCACCCCAGGCTCGTCGGGCACTGCCTCCACGGTCTGCGGCTGGTTCTGCGAAGCGGTGGTGGTGGGCTCCTTGCACGCCGCGGCGCCCAGGGTCAGCGCGGCAGTCGTGGTCAGGATGGTCAGTCGGTTCATCAACAGCTCTCCGGGTTCGGGAGCTTAACGGAAGCGCGCTGGCGGCGTTCCCTGCCCTAACGAGCCGTCACCAACGCCCCGCCCTTGATCACCGCGTCGGGCCGGGCGAGCAGGGAGATGTCGGCCAGCGGGTCGCCGCGGACCGCCACGAGGTCGCCGAAGCGGCCCACGGCGATCGCGCCGACGTCTCGCTCCCGCCGGAGGGCTTGCGCGGCGTTACGAGTTGCCGCCTGGATCGCCTCCAGCGGGCTCATGCCATATTCGACCATGGTCTTGAACTGGCCGCCGGCCTGCCCGTGCGGCATCACGCCGGCATCAGAGCCGAACACCATCCGCACTCCCGCACGGTGGGCCGCGCGGAAGTTGTCGCGCTGGGCCTGGGCGATC
>CADCWB010000246.1 GCA_902806295.1 uncultured Sphingomonas sp.
AGCCGGCCGGTCTGAGCGACGGCCAGGCTGAAGCTGGTGTGGACCCGGCCCGTCTCCGGATTGATCTGCGCCTGTAGCGCGTCGGTGTAAGTGGTCTTGAGCTTGGTCAGCTGCCGCCATTCGAGCACCAGGCGAGCCACCGCCACTCCCTCGCCCGCGAGCCGCTCCAGCTCGTTCTGGTCGGTCGAGTATGCGCCGCTCTTGCCCTTGCGCCCACCCTTTAGGCCGAGCCGCTCGTAGAGCACCTGGCCCAGCTGCTGGGTGGAGCCGATCTGGAACGGACCCTGCGCGGCGGCGAACACCCGCTCTTCCAGGCTGGCGATCTCAGCCGAGAACTCGCCCGAGAGCCGCGCCAGATAGTCGCGGTCGACCTTGACGCCATGCCGCTCCATGCAGGCGATCACCGGCACCAGCGGCTTGTCGACCAGCTCGTAGATGCGGGTGACGTTCTCTCCGGCAAGCCGGGGCTTTAGCCGCTGCCATAGCCGCAGCGTGATGTCGGCGTCCTCGGCGGCGTATTCGGTCGCTTGCGGCAGCGGCACCTTGTCGAAGGTGATCTGGTTACGACCGGTGCCGCAGACCGCCTTGAACGCCAGACACTCATGCTCGAAATGCTGCTTGGCGAGCTCGTCCATGCCGTGCCCGCCAACGCCCCGGCCGGCGTCCAGCGCGAAGCTCATCAGCATGGTGTCGTCGAGCGGCCCGACCGTGATGCCGTGCTTGAAGAAGATCGTCTGGTCGTACTTGAGGTTGTGGCCGATCTTCAGAACGGCCGCATCCTGCAGCAATGGCTTGAGCTTTGCCACCACAAGTTCGAGCGGCAGCTGCTCCGGCGCTTCGGCGAACATGTCGACGCCGCTGTGGCCGACGGGGATGTAGCAGGCGCGGTTCGGTTGCGTGGCGAGGCTGACGCCAGCCAGTTTCGCCACCACGCAGTCGATGCAGTCCGTTTCCGTATCCGCTGCGACGAAGCCCTGTGCGCTCGCCTCGGCGATCCAGCGGTCAAGGGCGTCCTCGGTGACCACCGTTTCATAGTGCGAGCGGTCGACGGCGATCTGCTCCGAGGGCGGCGGCGCGGCGGTCGGGGCAGCGGCAGCGGACATCACGGTGCCTCCGCCGCTTGAACTGCGGGTGCCGGAACCACCCCCGACCATGCGGTTGAGCAGCGTCTTGAATCCTTGGTCCTCCAGGAAAACGCGCAGCGGCTCCGGCGGGATGCCTTTCAGCGCAAGATCCTCGAGCGGCTCGGGCAACGGACTGTCGCACACCAGGCGGACCAGCTCGCGTGACAGCAGGGCTGCATCGGCATGGTCGATCAGCGATTGCTTCAGCTTGGGCTTGCCGATCTGGTCGGTGCTGGCGAGCACCGTAGCGAGATCGCCGAACTGCTGGATTAACTGGGTTGCGGTCTTGGGGCCGATACCGGGAACGCCGGGCACATTGTCGACACTGTCGCCCATCAGGGCCAGCACGTCCCCCACCTTTTCCGGCGGCACCCCGAACTTCTCGACGACCTGCTCCACCCCGATGCGGCGGTCGTTCATGGTGTCGAGCATGTCGATGTCGCCGTCGATCAGCTGCATCAGGTCCTTGTCGCAACTGACGATCGGGACCTTCCAGCCGACCTGCTTGGCGGCAGTGACGTAGCAGGCGATGATGTCGTCCGCTTCGAGCCCCGCTTCCTCGATGCAGGGGATGGAGAAGGCGCGGGTGGCGGTGCGGATCATGGGGAACTGAGGGACCAGGTCCTCGGGCGGCGGCGGACGGTGCGCCTTGTACTGATCGTACATTTGGTTGCGGTGGGTGGACTCGGACGCGTCGAGGATCACCGCCATGTGGGTCGGCCCGTCGGCCTTCTCCAGCCCGTCCGCCAGCTTCCAGAGCATGGCGGTGTAGCCATAAACTGCGCCGGCCGGCTGGCCGTGGCGGTTCGTCAGCGGCGGCAGCCGGTGATA
Source organism: uncultured Sphingomonas sp. (assembly GCA_902806295.1). GTDB lineage: Bacteria > Pseudomonadota > Alphaproteobacteria > Sphingomonadales > Sphingomonadaceae > Sphingomicrobium. The sequence continues at coordinate 1,956 of CADCWB010000246.1, forward strand.
GGCACGGAAGATGTAGCTCGATCCGTCGACGAGATAGAGATGGGGCTGGGGCGCTTCTGACATGAAGCGCGGGTTCTAGCAGGGTGGCGCGCAGAGGAAAGCCGGCTGTCCGCCTAGCGGCTCCCTCTGCACTGCCATCAAACGTCAGGGTTCGTTAGAAACTCATCGCCAGCGCCCGGCGAGGAGCCCGGCGACGGAACGACAAGCCGATTGCCGCAAAGCCCAACAGCATCATTCCCCAGGTCGCCGGCTCGGGCACCGCCCCGGCGAGTGGCCCCGTAATGGCCGCTCCAGCGATAATGGATGCATTGGGCGTACTCTCGAACGCGAAGTTCAGCGTGCCGTTGCCGTTCAAGCGAGCATAACCGTAGAAGAAGTCGGCGCCGGCCGAATAGCGCAGGGCGAGGTCGCCGGGCACCAGGCTGAACGGAATGGGCGTCAGGGCAGGAAAGGCGGCGAACGACGGGAACAGGTTGCCGTTGATCAAGACACCGCTCTGGTCGAACAAACTTGGCGCCAACGGGATACCGAGGAAGCCGCCGAAGGCGGAGGTCTGGCCGGTGCCGGTGGTCTGAACCGAGTAGGGCGCCGGATTGAACTGGGCGGCCGCGGCTGCATCGAACGCGAAGAGGAAAGAAGCGTTGCCCACATTGAAGCTGGTGGGCGTCGAGCCGAGCGCCACATTGGTAGACCCAAGAACGGCGGCGGAGGCGGGCGAAGTCAGGGCACAGGACAGAAGCAGCGGCAGCAAGAAGGCTTTACGCATGTCAGAGACTCCTCGCGGA
>CADCWB010000247.1 GCA_902806295.1 uncultured Sphingomonas sp.
CGATACATCTCCGGTGCCTTTTCCAGGCTGGCATGATGCGAGATCATGAAGGTGGTATCGAGCTTGCCGTCGCCGATCAGCTCGAGCAGCGGCTTGGTATATTTCTGGACATGGGTCTGGCCAGTTTTCACAGTCAGCCCCTTTTCCATCATCTGGCCGAGCGGGAACTTGTCCGCGAAGCCGCCGTACACGCCTGGGATCGAGACGCGTCCACCCTTGCGGCAGGCGATAATCGCCTGGCGCAGCGCATGTGGTCTCTCCGTGGCGAGATAAAGATGGGACTTCACGGTGTCGGCGACGTTGTCGATCGCCATGCCGTGGCTTTCCATTCCGACACAGTCGATCACCGCGTCAGGGCCGATGCCACCGGTCATCTCCTTCAACGCCTCCAGCACCTCGACCTCGCGATAATCGAGGATGTCGGCGCCCATCTGCTTGGCCAGCTTCAAGCGGCTGGGGTAATGATCGATGGCGATCACCCGGTGCGCGCCCATGGCAAACGCGCTCTGGATCGCGAACAGACCGACCGGCCCGCAGCCCCAGACGGCAACCGTGTCGCCTTCCTCGATGTCGGCATTCTCCGCCGCCATCCAGCCGGTCGGCAGGATGTCGGACAGGAACAGGACCTTGTCGTCCTCCAGCCCGTCGGGGATGACGATCGGACCGACGTCGCTGAACGGCACGCGCAGATATTCAGCCTGGCCGCCGGCATAGCCGCCCGTCAGGTGCGCGTAACCGAACGCCGCACCCATGGCATGACCCATCAGCGTCTCGGACGCGTCGCTGGTCTCGGCCGGATTGCTATTGTCGCAGGCACTGAACTGCTGCTTGTTGCAGAAGAAGCAGCTACCGCAGCTGATGGTGAACGGCACCACCACGCGCTGACCCTTCTTCAGCGTCGATTTGGCGCCGACCTCGACCACCTCGCCCATGTTCTCATGGCCAAGAATGTCGCCGGCCCGCATGCCGGGGATGTAGCCGTCGTACAGGTGAAGGTCCGACCCGCAGATCGCGGTCGAGGTGATCTTGATGATCGCGTCGCGTGGATTGACGATCTCGGGATCGGGAACGGTGTCCACGCGGACGTCATGACGTCCGTGCCAGGTGACTGCTCGCATGGGAAAACTCCTAAACTCGGGCTTCGGTCGGGCTCTCGGACTTGCGCGCCGAGGGCGAGGCGTTGACGGGGACTTCCCCGGTTTCCAGTAACTGCTTGAATCGGCGCAGGTCGCGGCGCGCCTGCACGTTCGGCTCGCGCTGCATCACCTTGGCGACCATTCGGCCCACCGCGCCCGCCGGCGGCGTGTAGCGCAGCAGCAAGCGAACATAGGTCCCGCGCCCCGGAGGCGCATCGGCGAACTCGACTCGGCCTTCCGTCTGGATCTGGCTGTCGGGCTCGCTCACCCAAGCGATGGTTTCGCCCGGATGGTCTTCGACAATGCGGGTGACGAGTTCAACCGTTGCCCCCATCGGCGCTTCGATCGTCCACTTGGATCGTTTGTCGTCCAATCGAACGATCTCGCGGACGTTGTCCATGAATTCGGGAAAGCGGGTGAAGTCGCGCCAGCGCTCGTATAGCTCCTGCTTTGGCTTGTTCACCGTCACGGTCCGGCCGACCAGCGCCCGGCCGTTCTCCGTATTGCGAGCCCTCTCCAGCGCCTTGCCGCGCAGCACATGGTCGGGCGCGTCGCTCAGCAGCGGGCCGTCGCCGAGCTCATCCTCGCGCGACTTGGCGAAGAACAAGGCGGCCGCACCAGCGGTGGCGGCGGCGAGACCAAGGCCGATCAGCGCACGGCTGGTGCCACTGCCACTATTCTTCGCCTGCTTGGTGGCCCGCCGATTACGGCGAACGACTTCTTTCTCGACATCCTCATGATGAGACTGCGGTTGATCGTGGATCTCATGGGGCATGGACAGGCTCCTGTTCTGCCCGTCCAACGGACTCGCAAGATGCACGTTCCGGTCGTTACGCCTGTGTTGCCGACCACCCTTCGATCAGTTCGACGAAACGCGACAGCCACGCGTTGGTTTGGTGCCCATCGACAACCCGATGATCGATGGTCAGCGTGACATAGGCCATCGGCCGAATGGCAATGACGTCCTGACCGTCGACCTCGCGCACCACAACCCGCTTCTGCAGCTTGCCCACGCCGAGTATGGCCGCCTGCCCCTGATGCAGGATGATCGGAGCGGCGAGCAGCGAGCCTGACACACCGTGGTTGGAGATGGTGAAGCTGCCGCCCGCCACGTCCGCGCGCTCCAGCCTGCCCTCCCGCGCACGGCGCGTAAGGTCGTCGAGCCGGCCGCCGATCTCCTCTAGCCCGAGCGCGCCGGCGTTCTTGACCACGGGCACGACGAGACCCTTCTCACCCAGCGCCGTGCCAACGCCGATATCGATGGTCGACGACACGGAGATACGATCCTCCAGCCATCTGCCGTTGATCGCCGGCGCGACCGCCATCGCCTCCGCCGCGGCTTTGACCAGGTAAGCAGTGTAGCTGAGCCTGATGCCTCGCTCGGCCATGGCCTTCTTGTGGGCAGCGATGGCGGTAAAGTCCGCTTCGAACAGCGCAGTGACGTGCGGCGCGTCGGTGACCGCGCGAACCATGTTCTCGGCGATGGAGCGCCGCATTCGATCGTGCGGGATGTCGGAGGCGCTGAACGGCTCCGCGACACGCGGTTGGGCGATCTGCTTTTCGCCGCCGTCGACATGGCTGACCGTGGCGAGCTCGACGGCGCGGTCGACATCCTCGCGCGTGATCCGCCCGTCGCGACCGCTGCCCTTGATGCGGGCGGGGTCGATGCCGTGCTGCTGGAGAGCGCGACGAACGGAGGGCGAGAGGCGGGTTTCCTGCTCGCCGAACCCCGACGACAGCGGGGGTCCAGCCGTTGATTGTTCTAGTGTCACCGGCGGCTGGGCCCCGGCATTCGCCAAGGTGCTTGTTGCACCTCCTGCCGAGATCCGCCCCAAGACCGCCCCAGGCACCGCCTCCGCATCGGTTCCAAGCAAGATCTCGCTCAGCACGCCCGATGCCGGCGCCGGCACTTCCTGCGTGACCTTGTCGGTCTCGAGCTCGACCAGCGGGTCGTTCTCCGCCACTGTATCGCCGACCTGCCTAAGCCAGGCGCGCACGACGGCCTTGGTGCCTTCCTGCTCATCGGGCACGCAAACGTCGACCGCCATCTAGAACCCCACCAACCGGTCGATCTCCGCCCGTATCCGAGCGACACTCGGCACCGCAGCCTCCAGCAGAGACGGATGATGCGGTGAGGGGATGTCCGGCATGGTCACGCGCGCAACCGGGGCGTCAAGGTCAAGGAACGCCTCGTCGGCAACAACTGCGGCGATCTCCGCGCCAAAGCCGCCGGTGCGCAGATCCTCGTGCACGATCAGGCAGCGACGAGTGCGCCGTACACTGTCCAGCACCGCCTCGCGATCCCACGGCATCAGCGTGCGCAAATCGATCACATCGGCGCCGACGCCCTCCGCGGCAGCCTCACAGCGCGTGACCATGGCGCCCCAGGTGACGATGGTAAGCCGGTCTCCTTCACGGGTCTTCTTCGCCTGACCGAACGGCAGCACATAGTCGCCGCCCGGCCACGGTCGCCGCGCCCAGCTGTCGTCCAGCATCGCCCGATGCTCGAAGAAAAGCACCGGGTCATTGCCGCGTAGCGCTCCGCGCAGCAGCCCGACCGCGTCCTCCGCGTTGGATGGCACCGCCACCTTCCAACCCGGATTGTGGACGAACTGCACCTCGTTGGTCTGGCTGTGCCACGGATCGCCGCACTTGAAGAAGCCGCCCGGCACGCGCAGCACCATCGGCGCGGCGAAGCGATTGGCGGTGCGCCAGCGCATGGTACCGCAATCGTTGATCTGCTCGGTGGCGGGCTCGGCATATTTGCGGAACTGAATTTCCGGCACAGGCATCAGTCCCGCCAGCGCCATACCGACCGCCCGGCCCACGATCCCCTCCTCATTGAGGCTGGTGTCGAACACGCGGTCATGCCCGAACTTGTCCTGCAGCCCCAGCGTCACCGCATGCACCCCGCCCTTGGGTCCGACGTCCTCGCCAAACACCAGCAGCTTGGGATTGCGCTCCAGCTCTTGTTCGAGCACGCGGCGGATTGCCGTCACCATGTTGATGCGTTGACCCTCTGGACGCGGCGTGTCCGTGGTGGGCAGGTCCAGGCCCGCACGGCCGCCAACCTCGGAATGCTGGCCCGAGAAGAAGACGTTGTTCGCGACCTCTTCGACCGGCAGCACGGGGCGGCCTTCCGCTTCGTCGCGAGCCCGGGCGACATCCCACTCGACCTTGCTCGCCAGGTCGGCCCAATCGCCTTCGCCAATCTGTCGTTCCGCGCAATGCGCCTTGAGCTTGGGCAGCGGATCGCGGGCCCATTCGGCCGCGATAAGCTCGTCCGACTTGTAGGTCTGCGTATCCTGGAAGCTGTGACCCTCCAGCCGCGGAACGGTCAGCCGCAGCAGCGCCGGTCCCTTGCGGGTCCGGACATGCGCAACCGCCGCGTCGATCAGGCGCGCGGCCTCATGCGGGTTCGTCCCGTCGCCATTGAAGATGGTCAGCCCGGTGAAGCTTGCCAGGTTCGCCGCAATGTCCTGCCCCGGCGTTTGGTAGGTCGAGGGCACGGAGATGCCGTAGCCATTATCCTCGACATAGAAGAGCAATGGCAGCGCTTGCGTCGTGGCGATGGTCAACGCCGACCAGAAGCCGCCGGTCGCACAGCTCGCATCGCCGCCGAGCACCAACGCGATCGCGCCGGCCGGCCCTTCCTTGAGCACTTCCGCCTTGTACTGGATCGCCTGCGCCCAGCCGACCGCCGGCGTATATTGGGCCCCTACCCCGCCACTCATCGGCAGGGCATGCGCTCCGCCCGGATTGGGATAATTGAACACCACGCCGATGTCGCGACCGCCCGAGTAGCCACCTGCCCGGCCCATTCCCGAGCCAAGCGCATCGGCGAGCGGCACCCCGAGTGCCAGCAGCAGCGGCCGTGACCGATAATAGCCGCAGGCCGCATCGCCATCACGCAGCTTCAGCCCCAGCAGCACCTGCGCCATGTCGTGGCCGCGGGCGCTGAACTGGTAAAGCACCTGCTTGGCCGGAACGAGCTCCTCTTCCTCGATCCGGTCCAGCTCCCGGCTGGTCAGCACCAGCCGGGCCACCTCACGCCAATCGGTTTCCGTGGTGAACTGAGGATCAGCCTCAGCCATGCGCATCCGGTCCGTTCAGGGCTTCCTTCACCGCGGCGCAAAACCGGTCGATGCCATCGTCGGCGATCCCAACCACATTGATGCGCCCGCTGTCCGCCATGTAGATCGCGTGCTTTTCACGCAGGGAGACGACCTGTTCCTTGCTGAGCGGCAGCATGGAGAACATGCCATATTGGTCCGCGACAAAGGCCAAGCGCTCATCCGAGGCAGCGATCCGCTCGCGCACCGCGGCGATGCGCAGTCGCATACCGTCGAGCTCTGCCTTCCAATCGGCGGTCAGAGTGTCGTCTTCCAGCACCAAGCGAACCGCCGCCGCACCATGATCCGGCGGCATCGACCATGCTTCGCGGGCCAGTTGCAACAGATGCGCCATGGCGGTCGCCGTCGCTTCCTTGCTGCGCGTCTTCACGAACAGGCAGCCGACCCGGTCGCGATAGACGCCGAAATTCTTGTCGCAACTTTGCGCGACCAGCGCCTCGTCGCTGGCGTCGAGCACCCGGCGAAGGCCATAAGCATCCTCCTCCAGACCGCGCCCAAGCCCCTGGTAAGCGATGTCGATCAGCGGCAGCAGTCCACGCGACGCGATCACCTCCGCCACCCGGTCCCACTCGTCCGGGCCCAGGTCCGCCCCGGTCGGGTTGTGGCAACAGCCATGCAGCAGCACGACGTCGCCCGGCCGGGCTTCGTCCAGCTTGGCCAGCAGCGCATCGATTCGAACCGAGCCTGTGCCCCGGTCGAGGTGCGGATATTCGACAATCTCCAGCCCCGCGCCACGGATCATGGGTGGGTGATTGGGCCAGGTCGGAACCCCCGCGAACACTCGCGCCTGCGGATTGGCGGTCCGGACCAGCTGCATGGCCAGGTAGATCGCACCGCAGCCACCCGGCGTCTGCAACCCCGTGATCCGCTCATCGCTCGCATGGGGGCCGAGCAGGATCGGCTTCAACAGCTCGGGAAAGACTTTGTCGCCAGCCCCGCCCAGATAGGCCTTGCTGCTCTGCGCTTCCCACAAGCGGCGCTCGGCCTCCTTCAGCGCCCGCATGACGGGAGTGCGTCCAAGCCCGTCGCGGTACACGCCGACGCCGACATCGATCTTCTCGGGCCGGCTGTCCGCGTTCGCCAGTGCAATCAGGGCCAGCAGCGAGTCGCTGGTGACCGGCTCAAGCTCGGAAAGCCCCTTGGGCGCTGTGGTGGTCAGCATGGCCCGGCTCTAGCGCGACTAGGCGTCGTAATCCACCGCCACGCCTGCGCCCTTCGGCACGGACTGGCAGGTCAGCACATAGCCAGCGGCGATCTCCTCATCGGTCAGGCCGTAGCGCGCCGCCATGCTCACCTCCCCGGCAACGACCCGCGCCCGGCAGGTGGCGCACACGCCAGCCTTGCAGGCGAACGGCGCCGGCAGTCCGCTGGAACGGGCGGCATCGAGGATGTTCGATCCGTCGAACGAGACCTTGCGAGTGCGGCCATCGATCGTGACGCTAATCTGCAACCCGGCGGCCTGGGTCTGAAGCTCCGCCATCTCCGCCGCCAGCGCCGCCGAGGGCCGGCCAGCTGTGAAGCGCTCGATGTGAATGCGGTCGTGCGCCACGCCGCGTTCAATCAGTGCCGCCTCGGCCGAATCCATCATTGGACCCGGTCCGCAGATGAACCAGGCATCGACCTCTGCCGGCTCGGGAACGAAGGCGGCGATCGCCTCCTCGCAGGTCTCTCGATCTAACATGCCGTTGAGCAGATCGACGTCGCCCTCCTCGTCCGAGAGGAAGTGGAACAGCTCGAAGCGCTCGAGATAACGATCCTTCAGCGCCGCCAACTGCTCCAGGAAGATAATCGAACTCGCATCCCGGTTGCCATAGAACAGAGTGAACCGGCTTTCCGGTTCGGCCTTCAGCGCCGTCCGCACCAGCGACATGATCGGCGTGATCCCCGACCCGCCCGCAAAGCCCACATAGCGCCCTGCTCTCGCGGGATCGAACTCAGCCGTGAAGCTGCCATGCGGGGGCATCACGTCCAGCCGGTCGCCGGGCTTTAACTCGCGCGCGACCCAGTTCGAGAAGGCACCGCCCGCGATCTGCTTAACCGTGACCTTCAGCTGGCGGTCGTCCGGCGCGGTGCACAGCGAATAATTCCGTCGCACTTCTTCGCCGCCAATCTCCGTCCTAAGCGTCATGTGCTGGCCCGCTCGGAAGCGGAACAACGCCTCAAGCTCCGGCGGAACCGAGAAGCGGATGGACCGAGCCTCGTCGGTCTCCGCGATTACCTCCGCCACCTCCAAGGAATGGAAGTCCTTGGTCACCAATTGGCGTCCGGGTAGGTGCGCGGAAGATACTGCATAATCGCCAGCAAGTGGCCGAGATGCTCACTGTGGTGACCGCGCCGGCCGCCCAGGATCGGGCGTGTGTCGGCAGGCACCTCCAACGTCGCTTCGCCAAGCACCGCGCCAATGCTGCTCCGCCACTCAGGCTCAATTTCGCGCGGGTCGGCCGCGATCCCGCGAGCGATCGCATCCGCTAGCTGCTCGTCGACCTCGAACAGCTCCGGCACGAAGCGCCAGCACCAGCCCAATCCGTCGAGCGTCCGCGCCCGGCTTTCCTCCGTGCCATCGCCGAGCCGAACCACCCACTCGGCCGCAAGCTCCCGGTGGTAGGCGATCTCCTTTGCGCCCTTGGCCGCGATCCCTGCAATTGCCGGGTCCGTGCTGGCGCTCAGCCGCTGATAGAGCAGGTGCTGCCAGGTCGAAAACAGCAGGTGACGGACCATCGTCCGCGCAAAGTCGCCGTTCGGCTGCTCCACCAGCCAGCAATTGCGGAAGTCGAGCACGTCTCGTTTGAAGGCCAACTGATCGGCATCGCCGGCCTCGCCCAGAAAGAGGGTCGCCTGCCCGATCAAGTCGAGTGACAGATTTGCCAGGCTTAGGTCGACCTCGACGCTTGGCGCATGGCCGCACCATTCGGACAAGCGCTGTCCCAGGATCAGTGCGTCATCGCCCAGCCGCAGCAGATATTCCGTACGGGCCGGGTCGTGCGGCAACTCGGCGGGCGCGTCGAACGCGCCGTGCAGGCGCACCTTCTCCGCGACCGCCTCATCTTCGGGACGGATGGGTGGAAGCGACGGCATCAGATGTGCTTCACCACGTCAGGGATGTCGTAGAAGGTCGGGTGCCGATACACCTTGTCGGCCGCCGGTTCGAACAGCTCACCCGACTGATCGGGATCGCTGGCGATGATCGCGGCGGAGGCGACTACCCACAGGCTCACTCCCTCCTGCCGCCGAGTATAGGTGTCGCGGGCATGGCGGAGCGCGAGTTCCGCGTCCGGCGCATGAACCGAGCCAACATGACGATGCGCGAGCCCGCCCTTGGCGCGAACGAAAACTTCCCACAGCGGCCAGTCGGACATGTCACCTCCGTTGAAGGCCGGCCTTCGCCGGGGTGACGACGCTCGTCAAGCCGCCGCCCGCTTCCTCCGCTTGGCCTCATGCGCCGCGGCAGCTTCGCGTACCCAGGCGCCTTGCTCCCACGCCTCGCGGCGGGCGGTCATGCGCTCACGGGCAACCGGACCTTCGCCGCGGACCACGGCGTAGAACTCGTCCCAATCGACCTCGCCGAAATCGTAGCCGCCCTTGTCATCATTCCACTTGAGCGCGGAATCGGGCACGGTGAGCCCGAGATACTCGGCTTGCGGCACGGTGATGTCGACGAATTTCTGCCGCAGCTCGTCATTGGTGTCGCGTTTGATCCGCCACCGCATCGACTGCGCCGTGTTGGGCGAGTTCTCGTCCGGCGGGCCGAACATCATCAGGCTTGGCCACCACCAGCGGTTAAACGCATCCTGTGCCATCCGCTTCTGCGCGGCCGTACCGTTGGCCAGCTCGGTCATCGCCTCATAGCCTTGGCGCTGATGAAAGCTTTCCTCCTTGCACACCCGAACCATGGCCCGAGCATATGGCCCGTAGCTGGTCCGCTGCAGCGGCACCTGGTTCATGATCGCCGCGCCATCGACCAGCCAGCCGATCGCCGCGATGTCGGCCCAGGTCAGCGTCGGATAGTTGAAAATGGTTGAGTACTTGGCCTTGCCGCTGTGCAGCGCCTCGATCATCTCCTCCCGGCTCGTGCCCAGCGTCTCGGCCGCGCAATAGAGGTATAGCCCGTGGCCGGCCTCGTCCTGCACCTTGGCCAGCAGGATCTGCTTGCGCCGCAGCGACGGTGCCCGGGTGATCCAATTTCCCTCCGGCAACATGCCGACGATCTCCGAGTGGGCATGCTGACTGATCTGCCGCACCAGCGTCCGCCGGTACGCTTCCGGCATCCAGTCCTTCGGCTCGATGAACTCGTCCGCCGCCACCCGCGCCTCGAACGCCTCCAGCAGGGCGGGATCCTCGGCGGGGCCGATCGGCTTCACGTTGGGCTGCTTGCCAAGTTCGGTCGTGTACATAGACCCTATGTAGCGCTTGCCGGGCCAAGCTTCAATTTGGGCGAAAGGCCACCCATCTCGCCCCTATGGTAAAGCTCTCGGTTCTTGACCTCTCTCCCGTCCCGCAAGGGTCCACAGCGGCCGAATCGCTGCGCCGTTCAGCCGAGCTTGCCGCCCATGCCGAACGGCTCGGTTACCACCGCTTCTGGATGGCGGAGCATCACAGCATGCCCGGCATCGCCAGCGCCGCGACGGCCGTGGCCCTCGCCTATGTGGGTACGCACACCTCGACGATCCGCGTCGGCGCCGGCGGGATCATGCTGCCCAACCACGCGCCGCTGACTATCGCTGAGCAGTTCGGCACGTTAGAGTCACTGTTCCCCGGCCGGGTCGATTTGGGGCTCGGCCGCGCACCCGGCACCGACCAAGCCGCTGCCCAGGCGCTGCGGCGCAATCTCGCCTCCGATGCGAACCAGTTCCCCCGCGATGTGGTTGAGCTGATGGACTATTTTCGCGGCGGCGAACGGCGGGTCCGCGCCATTCCGGGCGAGGGGCTGCACGTCCCGATCTGGATTCTCGGCTCCAGCCTGTTCGGGGCCCAGCTCGCCGCCATGCTCGGTCTCCCTTATGCGTTCGCTTCGCACTTCGCGCCGGGCCAGATGGACGAGGCCATCCGCCTGTACCGTGAACGGTTCGAGCCTTCCGAGCAGCTCGACCGGCCCTACGTCATGCTCGGCTTCAATGCGTTCTTAGCCGACACGGACGAAGCGGCCCAACTCCTCGCCACCTCCATCCAGCAAGCGTTCGTGGCGCTGCGCACCGGCAACCCCGGCCAGCTCCCGCCTCCTCGCGAGGGCTACCTCGAAAGCTTGCCGATGAACGCCCGCCTGACCCTGGAGCAGGTCCTGTCCTGTTCGGCGATCGGTACCCCGTCGACGGCACGAAAGGCCGTCGAGGCGTTCGCCGAACGGACCGGCGCCGACGAACTGATGATCACGGCGCAGATATTCGATCATCAGGCTCGCCTCAGGTCATATAGCCTATTGGCGGAAGCGATGCAGACGGTTGCAGCCTAATCGCGTCTGTTCCGCGGGGTTGACCCGCAATCTGCCATGCTCCTTGTGGCAACCGACGAGGAGCGGCCCATGACTTACGAAACGATCATCCTTGACCAGAGCAATGGGGTTGCCCGCATCACCCTCAACCGGCCGGAACGCCTGAACAGCTTCACCCGCCAGATGCACGCCGAGTTGAGCGGTGCGCTCGACCGGATAACCGAAGCGCGGGTAATCGTGTTGACGGGTGCCGGGCGCGGGTTCTGCGCGGGTCAGGACCTAAATGACCGAGCGGTCGCGCCCGGCGAGACGGTCGACCTTGGCGACACGGTCGAGGAGAGCTGGAATCCGCTGATCCGGCGCCTCGCCGCCCTGCCGCAGCCGATCATCGCCCGGGTCAACGGCGTGGCCGCCGGTGCCGGCGCCAACATCGCCCTCGCCTGCGACCTGGTGGTGGCGGGCCGCTCGGCCAAGTTCATCCAGAGCTTCTCGGCGCTCGGCCTCATCCCGGATAGCGGCGGCAGCTGGCACTTGCCCCGGCTCGTCGGCCAAGCTCGCGCGCTTGGGCTTGCGCTCACCGGCGAGCCGCTTGCCGCCGAGCAGGCAGCGGGATGGGGCTTGATCTGGAAGTGCGTAGAGGACGAAACCCTCGACAACGAGGTCGAAACCCTCGCGGCCAAGCTCGCCAGCCTCCCGCCGCTGGGCCTTGCGGCGATCAAGCAACTGATCCGCACCAGCTGGAGCCGCACGCTCGATCAGGAGCTCGATCTGCAGCGCGACGAGATGCGACGGCTCGGCTTCACGGAGGATTATCGGGAAGGCGTCGCTGCCTTCCTCGAAAAGCGACCCGCTTCCTTCAAGGGCCGCTAGAACTCGCGTGCATGCCGCGAACTACGCGCCAGCAAGCCCGAACGTTTTGGACCCGCAACTTGTTAAATCGGCCCAAATGATCCATATGGCTTTGGCTACTAGTCGCATCTGACGGTTTTTCGGCGCTTTGCGGCTCCTTCTTCCTTCTCTCGCCTCTCCTAGCACCGGAGAGCCGACTGGCGGCTCGCCAGAACAAGGAAGAACTCAATCATGATCACCGGCACCGTCAAATTCTTTAATGCCGACAAGGGCTACGGCTTCATCCAGCCGGAAGACGGCTCGGGCGATGCGTTCGTGCACATCAGTGCGGTGGAAGCCGCCGGCATGCAGACGCTCGATCGCGACCAGCGCGTTCAGTATGAGCTGGAAGAAGATCGCCGCGGCCGCGTCAGCGCCGTGCGGTTGCAGAGCGCCTAAGGCGAGGCTGCGCCCGCTCCGCGATCCTGCGGGGCGGGCACCTCCTCCCGAAAGGCGTCCGACCATGTCCACCCTATCCTTCTACCTGGAACGCGCCGCCGAATGTCGGCGCGACGCCGAAGCCACTACGCTCGATAATGTTCGCAACCGCTCCTTGAGCGCTGCGGAAGCTTGGGAGCAGATGGCTGACCGGGCCCGTCGGACGCAAAGCTATCGAACCGCCCATGAGGCGGAAAAAGCCGAAACCAGCGGCTGACCATCAATCAAGACGAAACGAACCAATGAATACGCATCTCAATACCACTCGACTTATCAAGACCTTGAAACTGCCGCTCTCCAAGTATGCGCCGCGCGATCGCCGCGCATCGGCCTTCGATCCGGTCGCTTACGCCGCCGCTCTCGAGGTTCTCGGCTGATCCAGCCCTAGTCGGGCCGGCCCGCTTGCGGAGCGGCCCACCCGGTCTATGACGGCGCCACGAGGTGACCGCATGAAGACCGTTCAGCTACTCAACTACGCTCGCGACCAATGGCTGCCAGGCGACGCCGGCAGTCTGGCCGAGTTGCCGTCCGCGATCGATGGCTCGCCCGTTGCCCTGACCGGCTCGGGTGGGCTCGATTTCGCGGGTATGGCGACTTACGCCCGAGAGGTCGGCGGCCCAGCCCTCAGGCGCATGACCTTTCACGAGCGTGCGCGCATGCTGAAGGCGCTGGGCCTGGCGATCATGGCGCGCAAGGAGGAGCTGTACGCGCTCAACTACGCCACCGGCTGCACCCGCAAGGACGGCTGGATCGATATCGAGGGCGGCGCGGGCACGCTGCTGTCCTTCTCATCGAAAGGCCGCCGCGAGCTGCCTGACGCGCATGTTTTGCTCGACGGACAGTTGGAGCCGCTGAGCAAGTCCGGGCTGTTTGTCGGCCAGCATGTCTTCACCTCGTTGCAGGGCGTCGCGCTGCACATCAACGCCTTCAACTTCCCCGTCTGGGGCATGCTCGAGAAGCTCGCGCCAACCCTGCTTGCCGGCGTGCCCGCGATCGTGAAGCCAGCCAGCGCCACCGCTTGGCTCGCGGAGGCTGCGTTCCGCGTGATGATCGAGGCCGGCGTCCTGCCGCCGGGCGCGGTGCAGCTGATTGTTGGCGGCGTCGGAGACCTGTTCGAGCACCTCAGCCTGCAGGACGTGGTCAGCTTCACCGGCTCGGCCGGGACCGCCATGAAGCTGCAGACCCACCCCGTCATCGCGAGTGAATCCGTCCGCTTCATCGCCGAGCGTGACAGTCTCAACGCCTCGATCCTCGGACCCGAAGCGGCTCCGGGCACGCCCGAGTTCGACCTGTTCGTGAAGGAAGTCGTCAATGAGATGACGGTCAAGGCGGGACAGAAGTGCACCGCCATTCGCCGCGCCCTTGTCCCAGCCGAGCAGATCGACGCGGTCGAAGCCGCGGTTCGGAATTGCTTGGCCGCGACCACCGTGGGCGATCCGCGCGATGAGGGCAGCCAAATGGGCGCTCTCGTCAACCGTGCCCAACGCGAGGACGTGAAACAGCGCATCGCCGAGATCACCGCCGCCGGAGCGCGCGTCGTGGCGGGCAACCCCGATGCGAGCGTCGGCTTGGAGGGAGGCGCGTTCCTTCAGCCGGTGCTGCTGCGCACCGACGACCCGTGGACTTGCGACGCGGCGCACGATGTGGAGCCATTCGGTCCGGTCAGCACCGTCATGCCCTACCGCGACCTCGACGATGCGGTGCGCCTTGCCAACCGCGGCCGCGGCAGTCTCGTGCTGTCGCTGTTCACCCACTCGCCAGCCGCCGCTCGCGAATTTGTGCTGGGTGCGGCCAGCTTCCATGGCCGTATGCTCGTGATCGATCGCACCAACGCCAAAGACTCGACGGGCCACGGCTCGCCCCTGCCCGTCCTCACCCACGGCGGGCCGGGCCGGGCCGGCGGCGGCGAGGAGATGGGCGGCATTCGCGGCGTGATGCACTACATGCAACGCACCGCCATTCAGTCGTCGCTGGCGATGATCGCCGCGATTACGGATCAGTACATCCCCGGCGGACCCAAGAATGTCGTCGAAACCC
>CADCWB010000248.1 GCA_902806295.1 uncultured Sphingomonas sp.
GGACCGAGGGGCTGTGGTGGGCGCCGGGTGACCGTCGGGTGGCGGTAGCGCGAGTGGACGAAAGTCCGGTCGAGCTGGTCACGCGGACCTCCATCGGTGCGGACAAGACAACGACGGTGCAGCAGCGGTACCCCGCAGCCGGCACGGCCAATGCCCGGGTCGACCTGCACCTCATGAACCCCGACGGCTCGAATTCGGTCAAAGCCGATCTTGGTGCCGACCCGGACATTTACCTCGCCCGCGTCGACTGGCTGCCGAATGGCGAGGGTTTGATCGTCCAACGCCAGAGCCGTGATCAGTCGCGGGTCGACTTCTTGCACGTCGACGCCCGGACGGGGGTCTCAGCCGTGCTGTTTTCCGACACCAGCGAAAGCTTTGTGTCGCTGACCGACGACCTGAAGCCGCTGAAGGACGGGTCCTTGATCTTCTCGTCGGAACGATCGGGCTATCGCCACCTGTATCGTTGGAAAGCTGGGCGGATCACGCCGCTGACCCGAGGCGACTGGCAGGTTGGCGAAGTCGTGGGGATTGATGAGCAAGCCGAGCGGCTTTACTTCCGCTCCAATCGGGAACGGTCGGGCGAGTATCAATTCTATGCGCTGGATTACCAGCGGTCGGGGGCGCAGCCCGCCATGCTGACTCAGCCAGGGGCCAACACTGCCATCGAAATGGATGACAGCGGCCGGATGGCGATCGTTAGCCGAAGCGCTCCCAACCAGCCGTCCCAAGTGTATCTGGCAAACGGTAGGGGCCAGCGACTTGCGTGGATCGACGAGAACCGGGTCGAAGGCGCGCACCCCTTGGCGCCGTACTTCGCCCCGGTGACCCCGACCTACGGCCGTCTGACCGCTGCCGATGGTAAGACGCAACTCGACTATCGTTTGATCATGCCGGCGTCGTCCGCTGCAGGAGCGAGGGCGCCGGTGCTGATGACGGTATATGGCGGGCCGCAGTCGCAGGATGTGCAAACTAAGTTCGTGTCGCCGCTCGACCGCTATCTGTTGCAGCAAGGCTATGCCTTGTTCCAGGTCGCCAACCGGGGGCAAGCCGGGCGTGGGGTGGCGTTCCAGCGGCCTTCGTTCAAGGCGTTGGGAACGGTCGAGGTCGACGATCAGCTGGCCGCACTGAGGTGGCTCAGGACCCAGCCGCAGGTCGATCCTGCGCGGGTGTCGATCTACGGCTGGTCGTACGGCGGCTATATGGTGCTCAAGCTGCTGGAGGCAGCGCCGGGCGCGTTTGCTGCGGGCATTGCGGGGGCACCGGTGACGCGCTGGGACCTGTACGACACGCACTACACCGAGCAATATCTAGGCAATCCGCGCACCAACCGGGTCGGGTACGACCGCGCCGATGCGCTGCACGACGCCACCAAGATCCGTGATCCGCTGTTGCTGCTGCACGGGCTGAGTGACGACAACGTGCTTTTCCAGAACTCGACCGAACTGATGGCGCGGTTGCAGGAGGGGCGGGTGCCGTTCGAGACAATGCTCTACCCCGGCCGCACCCATGCGATCTCAGGTCCCAACGTGTCGGTGCATGTCTGGCAAACCATTTTGGACTTTCTTGGCCGTCGCGGAATAGCTCCCCGGTCCCCCGCACCGCCGGCCCGATCTTAGCATCCGCAAGGCCGGTTCGACGCGCCTGGTGGAGCGGACCAAGCGCAGCCAGGCTCCTGCCTACTTGCGCTTCTTGCGGGCGGCGTAACGGGCATCTCGTTTGGCCTTGAGTTCGGCTTCGGAAAGAGGAGCCGATGCGGCCTGCGCTGCAAGGTCAGCAGCAGCTGCTTCCTTTTGTGCCAACGCCGCTGCGTCTTTGGCGGCAAGTTTCTCCGCCTTCGCAGCTTCGCGCCGTTCGCTCGCCTCCTTCCGCTCAGCGACGACCTTAGGGTCGGGTGCGGGTTTGGCGCGAAGCTGTTCCAGCGCTTTCTGTTTCGCCGCAGTGGCGCTCGCGACGCGATCCTGAAACGACGGATCCTTGAACGACTTCATTGATATCGTCTCCATTGCACCGATGGCGCGTGCTTTAGCTAGTGGCGCGCTAACCGCACTCAGCGCGGGATGAAACCCATTTCGACGCAGTGCCGTCGCTCAGGGCAGGGGATAGACACCGAACAGGCGAGAACCTTAAGCTCCACGATCAATCACGGAGGCACCCGCGTGAAGAGTGCAGGATATTTCATCTCGGTCGGCAGCGTGGTCCTGCTTGCCGTGCCGGCGTATTAATCGGCTTCCAAGGACAGGGCTCTGCTTGCCTGCCTGATCGCCGGGGTGACGGCGTCGATCATCGGAATGGTTCTGCGCTGGCTATCATACCGGGCGGAGCAGAAGGCGGGCAGCTAGACCGGGAGCCATCGGGTTTGCGGCGAGCGAACAAGCAGCGCTCATCGACCTTCCGAGAGGAGCCGGGCGGAAGTGATTCTCCCGCCCGGTGTAGTCTGGAATCTTAGTTCGACGATCTCGGTCGGCCTTCGACCGATCAGAAGTTCACTGACGCGCGGCCGTAAAGGAAGCGCCCGTTGAAGCCAAACGGCGAGAAGATCGAATAGGGAATGTAGATTTGGTTGGCAGGATAAAAGCCGCCGATCGAAGCGGGGCGCGCTCCGAATGGGGATCGGTCCGGGTAAACGTCGAACACGTTATTGGCGCCAAGGGCGAACTCGATCTTGTCGCCACCCGGGTTGAAGCGCAGTTCCAGATCGGTGATCCACTTGCGGCCGAGGAAGATGTCGTCCGGCCCGAATGCCGTGAGGCTGGTTGGATTGGCGATTGGATTTGCGGCGCCTGGAGACACAACCTTGCCGTAGCGGGTGGTTCGGGCAGTCAGCCCGAACATGCCGATGTCGCCATCGGCACTCAGCACGATCTTGTCGCGCGGCTGTCCCTCGGTGAAGCGAATGCCCTCCACCCGCCCGAACAGCACCAAACCCGGAATTTCCGTCAGCGGACCGAGAGCGTTCAGGCGCTTGTCGATCTTAGTCTTGTTGTAGTTGTAGGCAGCCGTCAGCGTCCACCGTCCCAGATCGCCGGCTCGCAGGTTATAGGACGCGACCAGGTCGATGCCTCTGGTCGTCGTGTCTAGCCCATTGATGAAAAAACGCGCGGCTCCGACGCTGGCGAAGCCATTCGCATCCAGGATCGCCTTGACGGCCGCATTCTGCGCGGCGGTGCCGCTGCCGGCAGCCCCGAGGTTCTCGGTCAGGACGATCCGGTCCTTGATCCTGATCTGGTAGAGGTCGGCCGTGAGGGTCAGGCCGCGCAGCGGATTGGCGGTCGCGCCCAAGCTGAGGTTGACCGATTTCTCGGGCTCAAGCGATTGCGATCCGAGCGCCCGGGCGACGGGGCTGTCCACCGCCACCGTCGAAATGTCGACTGGCAGGCCGCCGATGAAGTTGGTCGAGGTCGTGGTGAAGAACTGCTGGTGCAGCGACGGGGCACGAAAGCCGTTGGACACCGATCCGCGGACCGCATAACCTTGCACAGGCTCCCAGCGCGCCGCGAACTTGCCGTTCCAGGTCGAGCCGAAGTCGGAAAAATGTTCGAACCGTCCGGCCAGGGTCGTGGTCAATCCGGGGAGTGGGTCGGTGTCGAGTTCTGCATAGGCTGCCCAGCTGTGGCGGTTCTCGTCGGTTGCGCTGTTCGCCGGAATTCCAGGAAAGCCCTGCGCACCGACCGGCGCCTGCCGACCGGGGAAGCGGCACACGCCGCTGGCGGGATTGGCCGCGGACGGGGTGAAGACGCCTTGCTGCGCGGTGCAATCGACCGCGCTGGTCGTCACGGCTGCGCGGAAGAGCGGACCGATCGCGTAGGACTGGAGGTCGCCAGGGCGGATCTGGAACCGCTCACGGCGATGCTCCGCGCCGACCGCCACGGACAGCGGTTTGGCGAAGCCAAGCGCATATTCCTTGGAAAAGTCGGCGTTGAACAGCCACTGGCCGTAGCGAAGGCCGCCCGCGTCGAAGTCGCTTTGACTGTCCGGCCCGAACGACGCGTTCAACGTGTCGCGAACTTCATAGTCGAAGCTGTTGTGACCGCGGCCAGCGGAGAAGTCGGCCTTCCACCCAGCGATCGCTCCCCGTAGGCCCACAGTGGCTGCATAATCCTCAAGATCGGTATCGATCAGCGGCAGGAAGCCGACATCGGTCAACGCCACGAAGTTCGCCGCCGTCGGGGTCTGATTGGGTGCAAGCACGCTGAAGTCGCGGTTGGCGGCGTTGCTTTGCTGACGAAAGTTGGCGGCGCTCTCCGACCGACGGTTGCCGTACGAGCCGAACGCGTAGGCTTCCCAATCAGCGGTCAAGTCAAGTCCGGCGTTCAGGAACAGATTATAGTCGCGCGAGTCCGGGTCGCCGAACCGGAACTGCAGGCGATTGAAGTCCGCCTCCCGCGGATCGAACGCGGCGGTGGGCCGAACGAAGTTGGGCCGGAGGTCATAGCCGGCCCGGTTGGTTGCGTCGCGCTGACGGAACTCGGCCGTCAGGTTGGCAAAGCCGTTCTGCCCCAAGGGAACGCCCAAGTTGATTCCGATGGTTGCCTGCGTTCCGTCCGTTACCTTGCGCTCACCATCGGTCTCGGCCAGCAGGTAGCGGTTATCGGCCGGATCGAGCTGCGGCTGCCCGCCCGGCGTGAGCGCCAGGCCGGTGACGCGGTCCACGCCGTCCAGCTTGGTCCGGTATTCGCCGTAGGTGAAGCTGGCGCGCCCGCCGTTTGGGGCGCTCTTCAGCTGGATGTTGATCACGCCGGCGATCGCATCCGAGCCATATTGCGCCGCGGCACCGTCGCGCAGCACCTCCACCCGGCTGATGGCCAGGCCCGGTACGAGATTAAGGTCGACGGCCGCGCTCCCGCGGCCGACCGTTCCGTTGATGTTGAGCAGGGCCGACACGTGCCGGCGCTTGCCATTGATCAGCACCAGCGTCTGGTCAGGACTCAGCCCACGCAACGTGGCTGGTCTAAGGGCGTCGGAACCATCGGCGATGGATGGCTGCGGGAAGTTGAAGGACGGCACCAGCTGGTTGAGGATTCGGTTGGTCTCGGTCTGCCCCGTCCGGCTGATCGCCTCCGATCCGATCACGTCGATCGGCACCGGGCTGTCCGCCACCGTGCGGTCGCTCCGCCGAGTGCCGGTGACGATGATGGTCTGTTCGTCGGGGACTTCGCTTTGCGCCTGGGCGGCGGGCTCCTGCGCGACAGCTTGGTTCTGCTGCGCCAGCGCGGGCGAGATAAGAGAAAGAGAGCAGACCCCGCTGAGCGCCAAAGCCTTTATGATCTTCATAACTTCCCCCACTTCAACGCGGCAATCAAGAACTCCGATAAGCTTCATCGAAAAGACCGTCGTGACAAGGGAGCCGAAGGTAGAGGTGCAAACGGTTGTGCTACGTTGCACTTCGGCAACGCTTCGTTCC
The DNA here is from genome assembly GCA_902806295.1 of uncultured Sphingomonas sp. Classification (GTDB taxonomy): domain Bacteria; phylum Pseudomonadota; class Alphaproteobacteria; order Sphingomonadales; family Sphingomonadaceae; genus Sphingomicrobium. The sequence continues at coordinate 5,402 of CADCWB010000248.1, forward strand.
TGCCAGTGGTGGTCCTGGACGAGTAGGGGAGCGGATATGACCCAAGCTGAGCGATCTGGCGCTTGCGAGCGCGTCCGTGACTGCACATAGCTGCGGAGCATTCTCGGGAGCTTGTATGACCGTCAGATGGCTTGTCCTGCTGGTAGCTGCGCTTGGCAGCATAGGCCGAGCTGCCGAGCCGACAGCGTTGTTGCTGAAGCCCGATCAAGTCTTCGACGGCAGCAACCCGATCCCTCATCCGGGCTGGCAGGTGTTGGTCCGCGGCGATCGGATCCAAGCCGTCGGTCCGGCGCTTTCCGCTCCCGCCGATACCCGCGTCCTTGAACTGCCCGGGACGACTCTCATTCCGGGCATGATCGAGGGCCACGGCCACCTGTTCCTCCACCCGTACAATGAGGCGAAATGGGACGCGCAAGTCCTGAACGAAGCGCTGGCGCTGCGCACGGCTCGGGCGGTCGTGAATGCCAAGGCGACGCTGGACGCAGGCTTCACGACCGTGCGCGATCTCGGGACCGAAGGCGCGGGCTACGCCGATGTCGGTCTGCGCCAAGCCATCGATCAGAGCATCGTTCCAGGCCCGCACCTTCTCGTCGCGACACGGGCGATCGTGGCTCGGGGAGCCTACGGGCCAAAGGGCTTCGAGCCAGGGGTCGAGGTGCCGCAAGGCGCCGAGGAAGCAAGCGGCGTGGACGAGGTGGTCCGGGCGGTACGCTCCCAGATTGCAGCCGGCGCTGATGTGGTGAAGCTCTACGGCGACTATCGCTGGCGCCCAGGCGAGGACAGCCGGCCGACCTTCTCGCTCTCCGAACTTAAGGCGGCGGTCGACGCTGCGCACGATGCCGGCCGCCCGGTCGCCGTTCACACCTCAACGCCGGAAGGGATGCGGCGGGCGATCGCGGCGGGCGCTGACACGATCGAGCATGGTTACGGCGGCACCGCCGAGATCTTCGCCAGCATGCGGCAGCGCGGGGTGACCTTATGTCCAACCCTTGCCGCCTCGGACGCGGTGGCCCGTTACGCCGGGTGGAACGGGGCCGAGCCTGCTCCGGCGGCGGTGGCGGCCAGCCGGCGGGCGTTCGACCTGGCACGCAAGGCCCGCGTGGCGATCTGTGCCGGCGGGGACACGGGCGTTTTCCGCCACGGCGACAACGTCCGCGAACTGGAATTGATGGTCGCCGCCGGCATGCCGCCGCGTGAGGCGATAGTGGCAGTCACCTCACTCAACGCGCGCGCTTTCCGGCTCACCGATCGCGGCACGATCCGGCCGGGCCTGAGGGCGGATCTGGTCGCAGTCGCAGGCGATCCGACGGTCGACATTTCCGCCGCTCGCCGGGTACGCTTGGTGCTGAAGGACGGTCGGATCGTGCACGAGAAGCCGCATAAAAACTAATCGGCGGCATCGACCGCTATTCTCCCGGTCGGTAGCGGCGATTGGTGTGCGACCTGATTTGATCGGAGTAGAAGTAGAGCGGCCGCAACGCACCGGCGGCATAGCGCTGCGCCTGATCGTTGAAGTGCGGCGAGGCCGGACTCCCGCTTTCGCCCCCGGCATTGACGGCCACTGCCCGCAACCGAGGTCCGAATTCTACCACGGCGACGAAGCTGTTGCCCGAGGTGCCGTACCAGCGCTTTGTGCCGGGCTTGGGGGCGGAACCGAATGAGGCAAGCGAGCCCCATATCCCCGACGCGAACGGCACCGGGATGCTTGGCCGGGCGTCGTTGAACGGGTGCGCGATTTTCGGCGAGATGCGCTGGAAACGATTGATCTCGCCCCACGGCACTTGCCAGCGGCCGAAGTCGCGCCTCAGCCGCTGCAAGGCTTCTGACAGCGCTTCGAGTTTCTGAACGTTGGTGGTGCCGCCGGCCAGCCGGGCGATCGTGCGGTTGCGCGCTTCATTCGGGATCTTGGGCAGCTTGCCCTGCAATGCGTCACCCCAGAACATCGCCAGCGTTTGCGGCACGCTATGGGCGCTCCAGCGGAAATCCCACGGGCGAAGGAAGGCAATCGCCTCCGCCAGCTCACGTCGCCGAGTACTCCCAGAGGGCAGCCGATCATAAGCTCGGATGAGTAGCGGCACGAGTTCGGCGAAGCCGGGTTGAAACGGATCGTAGGCCGCTGCCTGCAGCTTCTCGAGCGTCCAACCACGGCTACCGGCAAGCAGCTGCACCGCGTGGAGCCCGCGATAATTCTCACCGAACAGGTCCATGTACCTGGGAAACCGCCGCGGGTCCGGGCTTGAGGCGCCGGCAGCGCGGTAGGGCCAGGCATTGGTGTTCTGAACCCAGCCGCTGGCCGGATTGATCGCGTTCGGCAGTTCATGGTTAGGGTGCAGCCCCCGCCAGTCGGCGCGCGGGTCACTGCCATCGATCACGGTCTCGTAATCGAACCTCGCATCGCGCTGAGGCACGAACTGCGGGTGCAAATAGGCGATCTGACCTTTGTCGGTCGCCACCAGCGTGTTGTTGGAGCTGTTCGCCTGCAGCCTTGCGACCTGCAGGAAGGAGGCCAGATCCCGCGCCTTGGTGCGGAGGTAGCTCTGCTGCAGGGCTGCGACCGGCCGGTCCATCATCGCGAACGCGACCCAGCGGCCGCTTTGCGAGCGCACGATCGGGCCCCGATGGGTGCGCCAGCTGGTGAATGTGCGGGACGCGAGACCTCCGTCAGCGGTGCGGTAACGGACCGTCACGATTCGTTGCCCCAAGGGGCGCCAATCCGGCCCGAAGCGGTATTGCTGCTGCCCGCGGTTCCGGCGCACGTCGACCGCGAACTCGTCGACGCTGTCGACCCCGCTCGACGTGTGCATCCAGCCGAGCCGCTCGTTGAACCCCTGGTAGATGAAGAACTGCCCCCAGGTGGAGGCGCCATACGCGTTCAATCCCTCATCGCTCGTCACCTGCTGCTCGGAGCGGAAGAAGAAGCTGGTATGCGGGTTGATCAGCAGCAGCGCATGGCCGTAGGCCGACAGGGCTGGCGCGATGGCGATGCCGTTCGAACCCCGGGGCTCCCGGTCGAGCGTCTCCCCTTGCAGCGGCGCCAGCTGCAAACCCGCAAGCGCTCCCGACCCGGAACGCCCGGCCGATGCGCTGCCGTAGAACCGCTCCAGCTCTTTCAGGTCGATCCGCTCGATATCGCCGCCGATACTTCCTTCTGTGAAGCTCAGCGCCATCCACGGCTCGAATCTCGTGAGCACCCGCGGGCGCACCTGCGGGTGGGTCGCGAGATAATAGTTCAGCCCGGCCGCCCAGCTATTCATCAAGCGCTTCAGCCAGGCGGGACTCTGCCCATAGTGCGCCCGCAATTCGTTCTCGCTGACATAGAGCCGGGCGCGCAGATCCTGCCAGATGGCGGCTTCACCCTCGGCTTCCGCCGTACGGCCGAGGGCCGTAAGATAATTCGCCTCGATCCGGGGAAAGTCGTCCTCCGCCTGCGCATAGATCATCCCGAACACCGCGTCGGCGTCGCTGCGCCCGTTCACATGGGCGATGCCCCAGTCGTCGCGCGCGATTGTCACCCGCTGCGCCTGCGTTTGCCATCGCGCAAGTTCCGCAGGAGAAGCGGCAGTGAGCAGGAGCAGGAGGGGCAACAGGGTGGCAGGCATTTTGCGCATGCCGCCATGCTGGCCCGCTCTTCCCAGCACCGCAAGCTCCTTCAGCTCGGCTGCTGCGACGTGCCGCCGACCCGACGCCCCCCGTCAAGCTGGTCACCGCTGCCCAAGGCAAGTCGGTCCGGGCCAATGGTGTAGGCGCTGCTGGCTGATGCTGGGGCGGAGGTGTGAGCCGCTCGTGCGCGCGCCCGAGATCGAGCGCAGCGCCACCGTCGAGAGCGGCGGAAAGGCCGTCACGGAATAGCTCCCGTGACGGCTTGATGAGATCAGCGCCGCTTACTGGTTGGGTGGCCGGGCGTTGTCGTCGAGCTGATGTTTGCCGGTCGCCCGGCTCGATTTCTTGTTGTGGTCCGTCGAATTATGGCCGCGCCCGTGAAGGGGGCCGCCACGGGTGTCGTCACTGCTGTCGCGCCGAGGGCCGCTCATTGCCTGTCTCCTGAGGTGGGGCATGAAGAAACCGGCGAGGAGGGGAGTAGTTGCGGGCGAAATGCTAAGGGCAGCTGAGCCGGTGCGAAGCGGCGGCGAGGCGGCGGCGAGGGGGCGGTAGCGCCTGAGCGCCAGCCTACGAGTGCGGCTGCGTCCAGGGTTCAAGCGGGAGCGGAACTTCGCAAGACGATTGCGGACGAGGGCACGGGGAGCCAGGCGTCAGCTTCGACCGATCCGCAGGCCGAAACGAGACTCACTGATCCAGGAAACTCCGCATCTTCCGCGACCGGCTCGGATGCTTCAGCTTCCGCAGCGCCTTGGCCTCGATCTGCCGGATGCGTTCGCGGGTGACGCTGAACTGCTGGCCGACTTCCTCAAGCGTATGATCGGTGTTCATGCCGATGCCAAAGCGCATGCGCAGCACGCGCTCCTCACGCGGGGTGAGTGAGGCGAGGACGCGGGTGACCGTTTCCTTGAGGTTGGCCTGGATCGCGGCGTCGACCGGGATGACGGCGTTCTTGTCCTCGATGAAGTCGCCCAGGTGGCTGTCTTCCTCGTCGCCGATCGGCGTTTCAAGGGAGATCGGCTCCTTGGCGATCTTCATCACCTTGCGCACCTTCTCCAGCGGCATGGAGAGGCGCTCGGCCAGTTCCTCGGGAGTGGCCTCCTTGCCATGCTCGTGCAGGAACTGGCGGCCGGTGCGGACCAGCTTGTTGATCGTCTCGATCATGTGGACCGGGATTCGGATCGTTCGCGCCTGATCGGCGATGCTCCGGGTGATCGCCTGCCGGATCCACCAGGTGGCGTAGGTCGGGACTTTGTAGCCGCGGCGGTATTCGAGCTTATCGACCGCCGTCATCAGGCCGATGTTGCCCTCCTGGATGAGGTCCAGGAACTGCAGGCCGCGGTTGGTGTATTTCTTGGCGATCGAGATGACGAGGCGCA
>CADCWB010000249.1 GCA_902806295.1 uncultured Sphingomonas sp.
CGCGGCCTTCGACGCCGAGTAGGGTGAGGACGGCGCGTACGGCGTGGCTTCGGTGAACAGCGCAGTCGGCTCGAACGGCAGATCGCCGAAGACCTCGTCGGTTGAGACATGGTGAAAGCGGAATTGGTCCCGGGCCTCATCATCCAGTGTTCGCCAATAAGCCAGCGCTGCCTCCAGCAGGCGGAACGTGCCGACCACGTTAGTTTCCACGAACTCCGCGGGTCCGTCGAGCGAACGGTCGACATGGCTTTCGGCAGCCAAGTGCATGACCCCTTCAATCCGGTGCTGATCGAGCAAGTGCCGGACCAGCTCGCCGTCAAGGATATCCCCCTCGACGAACAAGTGATTGGAAGCGCCATCGACTTCGCGCAGGCTGCTTCGGTTGCCAGAATAGGTGAGCTTGTCGAGCGTAACAACAATGCGTCCCTCGACCACCAACCGCCGAACCACGGCGCTGCCGATGAGGCCTGCGCCGCCAGTAACCAGAATCCGTCGCATGTCTACGGCAGCTCCGCGTCGACCAGCAGCGGGGCCGCACGGTCTTTTGCGGACAACAGCCTCTGAACGCCGGGCAAGGGCCAATCGATCCCGATCGCGGGATCGTCCGGCCGGATCGAGCGGTCATGCTCGGCGCTATACGGAAAGGTAACCTTGTACTGCACCTCGCTGTCGTGCTCGAGCGCAAGGAAGCCGTGGGCGAAGCCAGCCGGCACGAACACCTGATTCCATTCGGCGGCGGAGAGCGTCAGACCGACCCAGCGGCCGAACGACCGGGAGGCGCGCCTGATGTCGACCACCACGTCGAACACGGATCCGCGACTGACTCGCACCAGCTTCGCCTGTGCGGCGGGGGTGAGCTGATAATGAAGTCCGCGCAGCACGCCTCGTGCCGACCGGCTATGATTATCCTGGACGAACTCCACATCCGGCAAGCCCGCGGCACCCCATGCAGCCCGGTTCCAGACCTCGGAGAAAAAGCCCCGTTCATCGCCGATGCGACGAGGACGGACCTCGAGAACATCCTCGAGCGCCGTCGAACGGACCTCAAGCATGAGCCAAATCCCGAGCGCGACGGCGGAGATAGCCGGCGTATTCGGTCTTGCCCAGGCGATCGGCTCGCGCTTCCACCTCAGCCGATGTCAGCCACCCCTGCTCCAGCCCGATTTCTTCCAGGCACATAATCTTCATGCCCTGACGGTGCTCGATGGTGCGAACGAACGAGCCGGCGTCATGCAGGCTGTCGTGGGTCCCGGTGTCCAACCAGGCATAACCGCGGCCCAAGCGCGACACGGTGAGTTCACCGCGTTCGAGATAGGCGCGGTTGACATCGGTGATCTCCAACTCGCCCCGCGGCGATGGCTGCAGGCTGGCCGCAATTTGTCTGACCCGATTGTCGTAGAAGTAGAGACCGGTGACTGCCCATTGCGAGCGCGGCTCTTGAGGCTTCTCCTGGATGGAAAGCGCGTGCCCATCGGGATCGAACTCGACCACGCCGTAGCGCTGTGGTTCTTCGACCGAGTAGGCAAACACTCGCGCTCCCGTTTCGAGTGACGCCGCCTCGCGGGCTATTTCGGACAGCCCCGCGCCGTAGAAAATATTATCGCCGAGGATCAAGGCAACCGCTTGATCGCCGATGAAGTCGCCGCCGATCAGGAAGGCTTCGGCCAACCCATTAGGAGCGGGCTGCTCCGCATAGCTCAGGGATAGTCCGAAATCTCGTCCGTCGCCCAGCAGCTCACGAAAGCGCGGCAGGTCGGTCGGGGTGGAGATGATCAGCACTTCGCGGATCCCAGCCAGCATCAGCACGCCGAGCGGATAGTAGATCATCGGCTTGTCATAGACCGGCAGCAGCTGTTTGGAGACGGCAAGAGTCGCCGGGTACAGCCTGCTTCCGCTGCCGCCTGCCAGTACGATACCCTTCAACCGCGACCTCAATCCCGCAACATGGTGGGAAGGGCTCCGTAGCCGCGATACCGGAGTGCCCGCAACCGCACGGACCGCTTAGAACGGATAGAAGTGGTACGGACCCAATATCCGGCGTGAGACGCGAAGTTGAGCCAGACCAGTTGCACCGCGAGCGAGTAGCCAACCACCAGGGCACGGCTACCTTGCTGCGGAAAGGCGAGCGGCACCCGCGACAGCACGGCCAGTTGCAACGGGAAGGTGTAGAGCGCCATCCGGTCCACGGCGGTGCTGGAGGGAAGCACAAACAGCAGTACGAGGAAGCCCAGGGACGCGTAGGAGAAATAACGCCAAACCCGCAGCTCGAAGGTGGAAAAGCCGAACCGATCGGGGCGTGAGAGAAAGATCAGGGCCGCGATGACGCTCATGCCGACGCGTACCGCCGCGCCCTGCGAGTTATATTCCGCCTGAATGTAATTGTGGATCAGGCCATCGACCGACTCCGCCAGTAGCGCATCGTAAAGCAGGACGAAGATGGCGAGGCCCGCGATGATCGTGATGACTCGGTTCCGCTCTCCGGCGAACAGCACCAGTGGCAGGGCCATGACGGCAGTCTTGTGGAACAGCGCTGCGACCAACACGTAAGCGGAGAAGCGTAGAACCGATCCACCGCGCAGAACCGACGCGAGGCCGGCCATCAGCACGCCGATAGCCACGAGCCTGGCGGCTGTAGCCCATGGCGACCACCGTCACGAGGTACGGAATGGCGACTACCACGGTCAGCCATGGTTCCGGCTGCACGCGCGCAAAGCGGATCAGACCCCAGGCAAACAGAGCGCCGCAGATCAGGTTCACGCCCCAGATGCCCAGCCCTGCCCACTGCACGATCCAGTTGGTGAATTGATAAGCTGGGTCGCTTAGCCGAAGCACTCGCCAGAGATCGGCATGTCCGGCGAAGCGATAGTAGATCTGATAGGCCTGCCAGTCGGCGCCAACTTGGAACCGCAGCCCCACCAGCATGGCGATGAGCAGGCCGCCGATGAAAAACATCGGCATAAAACTATCGCGACCTGGTAGCGCCATTGCGGGGGCGGCCTGAAACTTAGGTTGAGGCTCAGGACGGACCAGCGCGCCAAGTGCGAAGAAGCCGAACAGCAGAACGTAGAGAAGCAACGGGCGCCTCAGAGGAAACAGCAGCTCACTGGCTATAGTCGGGCTCGGACCGGCGTCCAGCGCCCGCTTGCGGAAAGGAGGCAACGGGCAGATGCGGGTCCGCCTCGGTCTCGCCGATGACAACCTCTTCCTCCAAGGTAATCCATACGTGCGCTTTCAGCGCCGCAGCGTCGGGCCGAATGCCGTAATGCAAGCGTGAGGGGTAGCCTCGACGGCGAAGCAGCCAGTGCACCGCCAACCCTTCCTGAATACAGACCGTCCGCCAGGGAACCCGGCGGCTCGCGCGCTTGATCGAGCGGACGATTACCTGCGGGGTGCTGCGGCGCTTGGCCGGTTGGGTATCGCCACTGCCCATGCTGCGCACGACCCACCGGAATGGCAAAAAGCGTACTGCAGCACTTGCCAGCGCGATCGCCGCGACCGCTTCGCCGAACCTGGCGAAGTCGTGCATTGTAAGTCGCTGACGGTCGCGCGGCATGCCGTCCTGCTAAGCCAGGCGATTGCCCGGTGCGAAGAGGGTCGCTATCGCGCAGGGCTCAAGGGCCTGTAGCTCAATGGTAGAGCCAGCCGCTCATAACGGCCAGGTTGGGGGTTCGAATCCCTCCGGGCCCACCACTTCTCAGCTGTTTGTCGTTGAGGCGGCAGGCAGCAACAGCACGAAGCGCTCGGCAGCCACCTCAAGCCCGCCGCCCGCGATCGCAGCAAGGCCCCTGACCAGCCGTAAGCTGAAGCCGAGGCCGAGCACGTCGCTGCCCTGCAACGCTTCAGGATTGAGCAATTGGTCTTCGGTGAGTTCGCGGGACGCAAGTGGCCGAGAGAGGGAGAGCGAGATCAGCGACCCGGTCCGGTCCGCGATCAGGTCCAGCTGTTCGCCCTCTGTGCTCGCAGTGATCACAGACTCGGCAAAGCGGCGGACCAGGCGGTCGGCGACGCCCGCCTCCAGGGCTAGCCGGTCAGTCGGACGACGCACCTCAATCTTCATCGCGGCTCCCCGTTCGGCAAGGGTTGGCGCCAATCTACGCTCCAACTCATCGAGCAGAGGGCCGGTCGGCGTTCCTGCGCTGGAGTCTCGTGAAACTGAGCCAAGCTTGGCCGCTAGATCGAGCTCCTCTACGCCGCTCAGCAAACGCCGAGCCTGCCGTACAATCTCGCCGGCGCGGTCCCGGTAGGCGCGGTGCGCCGGGCCAAGATACTGACCCTCGATGATCTCTCCGAAGCCGATGATGGCCGTTAGCGGAGTGCGCAGCTCGTGGATCAGTTCACGCAGGGCAGCGCTGTCGAGTGAAGGCGGGATGGAGGCTGCATTCGCGCCTTCGTCAGGGCGGGCCGCCGTGGCTCCTTCTCGCCGCGCCGCCCCGGCATAGCCGACGAACCGGCCGGACGCGGCCTCGAAACGAGGTTCGCCGGTCCACAGCCACGGCCCGGCTGCGGAACCCGCGTTTACGGCAACTAGCGTTTCATCGCGAAAAGGAACCCGGTCTGCGAATGGACGACGTAATTCTCGCGCGAGAGAAAATCCAACCAGCGCAGCGCGTGGCGCGCCCTCCACCCAATCGATCTCGCCGCTAGACCCGCATTCCCAGCGAAAGATGCCGCGTTCGGGCGGATCGCCGGGCGAGGCGGTCGCAGCAACTGGACGTGCTCGGACCTGGAGGTCGCCACCAGCTTGGGGAGGAGGCGAAATGGAGTCGACGAGCGCCCGAACCTCCGACGAAGCGCCCGACCGCACCTCGGCCCAGCCTGCAGCGTCGAGTTCGACTGCGGCCAGCAGTGGCGCCGCAATGTCGGCTCGGTCCGCCGCAAAGATGGCAAGCAGGCCAGCAGGCAGGTCAGGGCTCGCAATGGCTCGTGCCGCCGACGCCCGGACCGCATCGGGCACTTCGGTTCTCAAAGTGGCGATCCGCTCAAGTGCCTTCGCCAGCAGCGCAGGATCGGAGCCGCCGCCGCCGCGCGCAACCAGTTCCACGAGCTGCCGCCACTGCACCGCCCGATCGCGCGGTGCCTCGGCGGTAAGACCGAGTACCGTGGAAAGGCGGTCGTCGAAACGCAAGAAGGTGGCCCCCAGGTTGGAAAAGCGAAGCTCGCCAACGTTCTAGGGGCATAATTTATTCTAAGGAAAGTCGTGGGTGGTTAACTATCCCATAACAGGACAGCATTTTGTTGACTGAGGAGTGGGCACGGGAGCTGCCATGGTCCACTCCTGCATGCCAGTTAGCTGCGGCTAGCCAGCCATGCCAGCCAGAGCTTGGCCGTCGCTTGCTGCGGACCGGAGACTGCGTTGAACGCCGTCGTCGCACCCGCCTTGTCGCCGCTACGAGCCAAGGCGATACCCATACGCAAGTTGGCCAGGTTCGCGTCCGCTCCGCTCTTGGTCAGGGCAGAACGGTACAAGGCAGCAGCCTTGGCGTAGTCGCCATAACCCAGATAGGCATCGCCGGTGACCATCGCGGGCCGAGCGGCGCTTCCAGCAAGGGCGGACCTCTCAGCCGCGGCCAGCGAGGCCTTGTCTGCGGCGACCTTGCTGCTGGCCGAGGAGTAGACGTCCCGGAATACCGGCCGGCTGCGATCGATGGCCTTGGCCGCGAAGCCTTCGTCCAGAACGGCCTTCGCTTCGCCCGGCAGTCCCTTCAGCGCCGCAGAGTTCGCATAATTGTAATAATCGCCTTCGCCTTTCAGCGCACCCGCGGCGCGCTGCAGGCGATAAAGGTCGATCTGCTCCGAAGGCGATTGCCCACTTACCTCCGCTTGAAGCCGAACGGCGTCCCGGACATTGCTGCTGGTCGGCGCGGTCCGGATCCACTCGGGCAGAAGCTGGGACAATACGGGTAATTTGCCCTTGTAGGCCAAGCTTACGGCCCGCCCCATCCACTCGGCTGGAACTGGCTGGCCGGCAGCGGTTTTCGCTGCGATAGCTTTGCGGAAGTGCTCCACTGCCTGGGCGTTCTGCCCTTGAGCCGCCGCGAGTTCCCCGGCCAGGAGAAACGCGTCGCTGTTGTTCGGCGACGACGTGAGCACGGTCTGCAAGGCGGCGTCGGCACCCGCATAATCCTTGGCCTGGAACTTCAGCTTGGCTTGATTGAAGCGCAGGTTGGCGATGACATCGGCCGGCGCCACACCGCTGGCGAGAATTTGGTCGATCGCCTGTGTCGTGGCCGCATTGTCCTTCTGCAGCAGAGCCGCGCGAAGCCATAGCTGCCCGATGGCATAGCGATCCTGATTGGTCTTCGCGACCGCTTGGGCGGCCGCCAACTTGGCGGGTACGCTGGCGAGATCGTTGTTAGTCACGGCCGTCTGCAACTCGACGACGGCCTTGCTCGCCTGCGGCGAAAGCTTGACCTGCGGAGCCTTGGCCGCGTCTTGCGCAATGGCGGGCGCGCCCACCATTGCTACACCCATCGCCAACGCTGCGACGAGCGCCTTGTTCGTGAAAGCCATCCCACTCTCCTGTTTGAGCCCGGCGCCAGCGCGCAGTAGGCATCCTGTGAATCGACGTTGGTGCGACCTAGACTTGTCAGGCTCCGCTCGCCAGTGCCTTGCTAACAACCGACTGAATGCGGATTGAACCGGTTGAGATTACAGCCTTTCCCGCTCGCTTTGACTAGGGCCTCGCCGCCCTGCTAGCCGCCGTGCGTGATCATCCTTGTCTCCCCTGCCAAGACGCTCGACTTCCACTCGCCTTATGACGACGAGCCGACCAAAGCACGCTTTGCGGCCGAAGCACGACGGATCGCGCGGGCGGCGGCGAAGCTCAGTCCTGCGGAGCTAGGCGCTCTCATGCACATCTCTCCGGCGCTGGCGGAACTCAACGCCGAGCGCTTCAGGCGCTTCGGACGAGCGAGAGCACGTCCAGCCATCCGAGCCTTTTCGGGTGACGTTTACCGCGGGTTCGATGCCGGCAGTGCCTCCGAGGACACCGTCACCTTCGCGCAGGATCATTTGCGAATCCTGTCCGGCTTGTACGGGGTGCTGCGGCCGCTTGACGGCATCAAGCCTTATCGATTGGAAATGGGCACGCGCTGGGCACCCGAAGGTCAACGGCTTACCGACCATTGGGGCGACAAGGTTGCCAAGGCGGTGCTGAGGGACCTCAAGGCGGAGGGCTCGCGCGTCATTCTCAACCTCGCCAGCAACGAATATTATGCCGCGGTTGGGCCGCACGTGCCTGGCAAGGTGCGGGTGATTGCCCCCGACTTTCGCGTTCGCAGTGCGAAGGGACTGCAGTTTCAGAGCTTCCCTGCCAAGGTAGCCCGGGGCACGATGGCCCGCTGGGTCTGTGAGGAGCGCATCAGCGAGCCGGCCGCGTTCCCCGGCTTTGCGGCAGATGGCTGGCAGTTCGACCCGGAAGGATCGACCGACATCAGACCGTTGTTCGTCCGCGAGAGCGCATGAATCCTGTCGCGCGCGTACGCGAGGGCTGCTAGGCGTTGCTGTCGGTGGGGGAGCGGCGATACGACCGCCGTTTTTCGCCGCGCCTAACGAGAACAGAACCGACAGGAACGATCTTTGGCCACCCAACCGCCGGCGGAAGCGCCCAGCGACGCGATTGCACCCATCTCCATCGTCGAGGAGATGAAGACCAGCTACCTCGATTACGCCATGTCGGTGATCGTCAGCCGGGCCCTCCCCGACGTGCGCGACGGGCTGAAGCCGGTGCACCGGCGCATCCTCTTTTCGGCCAGTGAGAACGGGTTCTTCTATAACCGGCCCTATCGCAAATCGGCCCGCATCGTCGGCGACGTGATCGGTAAGTATCACCCGCACGGCGACACGGCGATTTACGATGCGCTGGCCCGGATGACCCAGGACTGGTCGATGCGAGTCCCGTTGATCGATGGTCAGGGCAATTTCGGCTCGATGGATCCCGATCCGCCTGCGGCCATGCGCTACACGGAGGCGCGGCTGGCCAAGGCGGCAAGCTTCCTGCTCGGCGACCTGGACAAGGACACCGTCAACTTTCAACCGAATTACGACGCCAGCGAGCGCGAGCCACAGGTGTTGCCGGCCCGCTTCCCCAACATCCTGGTCAATGGTGCCGGCGGCATCGCGGTCGGCATGGCGACCAACATCCCGCCGCATAACCTGGGTGAGGTGCTCGCAGCTTGCCGGGCCTACATCGACGATCCGGCGGTCACCACCGAACAGTTGATGGAGCATGTGAAGGGACCCGACTTCCCGACGGGAGCCATCATTCTCGGGACGGCCGGCCTCCGCAGCGCGTACACGACCGGGCGGGGTTCGGTTGTGCTGCGCAGCCGCTACAAGGTCGAGGAAGGCCGCAACGATCGCCGCTCGATCATCCTCACTGAGATACCGTATCAGCAGGGCAAGAATGCCTTGGTCGAGAAGATCGCCGAAGCCGCCAAGGACAAGCGGATCGAGGGCGTCAGCGATATTCGGGACGAGTCCAACCGTGAAGGCGTGCGGATCGTCATCGAGCTGAAGCGCGATGCCACCCCCGAGGTGGTGCTGAATCAGTTGTGGCGGCACACTCCGGCGCAAGGGTCCTTCCCGGCCAACATGCTGGCGATCCGTGGTGGCCGCCCAGAAACGCTGACGCTGCGCGACATCATCGAGAGCTTCATCAAGTTCCGCGAGGAGGTGATCACCCGCCGGGCCAAGTTCGAGCTCCTCAAGGCGCGCGAGCGGGCGCACATCTTGCTGGGACTGGTGGTCGCGGTGACCAACCTGGACGAGGTCGTCCGCCTGATCCGCGGCTCGTCGAGCCC
>CADCWB010000250.1 GCA_902806295.1 uncultured Sphingomonas sp.
CCTCGCCGGGCTGGTGCTGTCGGGCGAACTCGACTTGGCGAAGCTGCCCACGGACGATGAGGAAGCAATTACGTTGCTGACCCGCATCAAGGGGATTGGCCGCTGGTCGGCAGAGATCTATCTCTTGTTCGCCGAGGGACGCGCCAATGTCTTCCCAGCGGGGGACCTTGCCGTCCAGATCGAGCTTGGCAGGCTGCTCGGCCACGAGACCCGGCCAAGCGAGAAGCTGCTGCGCGAGCTCGCTGCCGCGTGGGAGCCCTACCGCGGTGCCGCCGCCGTGATCGCTTGGCACAGCTACAACAGCCAGGTGCTCTAAGCCTCTCTCAGTACGACCCAAGTCGGGGCATGGTCGCTGGCCTTCTCCTCGCCGCGCACCCACCGGTCCACGCCTGCCGCCTGCAGCCGATCCGTTGCGGTCGGCGACAGCAGCAAATGGTCGATCCTGAAGCCGGCGTCGCGCTGCCAGCAGCCTGCCGTATAGTCCCAGAAGGTATAAAGCTTGTCCTCGCGCGGGTGCAGTGCTCGCAACGCATCCGTCCACCCCTGATAGAGGATGCGCCGCCAAGCCGTCCTGGTCTCCGGCTGTAGCAGCGCGTCGTTGCGCGCGGCCTGGGCGGAGAACACGTCGCGGTCTTCCGGCAGGACGTTCCAATCGCCAGCCAGCACCACTGGCCGCTCGTCCGTGAGCAGCCCGGCCGCATGCTCCCGCAGCCGCTCCATCCACCGCAGCTTGTAATCGAACTTCTCGGTCCCGACCGGATTGCCGTTGGGCAGGTAGAGCGAGGCGACGATCACTCCGTTCACAGCCGCCTCGATATAACGCGAATGGCTGTCGTCCGGGTCGCCCGGCAACCCGACTCGGCGGAGGTCAGGCGACTGCCCGCGGGTCAGGATCGCAACGCCGTTGAAGCCCTTCTGGCCGTGCCACACTGCCCCATATCCCGCCGCCTCGATGTCGCTGACCGGCAGCGATTCATCGGCGCACTTGAGTTCTTGCAGGCACGCGACGTCGGGCTGCTCGCGCTCCAGCCACTCGAGCAGGCGAGGCAGGCGCGCGCGGATGCCGTTGATGTTGAATGAGGCGATCTTCATGGGCTCGCCCTAGCCCGAGCGCGTCAGACGGAAAAGCTCGACCCGCAACCGCAGCCGCTGGCAGCGTTGGGATTGGTCACCTTGAACGCCGCCCCGCCGAGATCTTCCACATAGTCGACAGCCGATCCCTGGACGAGTTCCAGGCTGACCGGATCGACCACCAGCGTGACGCCATCAGTTTCGGCAACTGCATCGTCCGTCTCAATGGCTTCGGCGAGTGCGAATTTGTAGGAGAAGCCGGCACAGCCGCCACCGTCCACGGCCAGCCGCAGCATGGCTGGCTTGCCCTGCTTGGTGGCGATGGCGGCCACGCGCTTGGCGGCGGATGGAGAAAGGGTGACGGTCACAGGGGCGAGATAGGCGGCTGCCCCGTCCGTAACAAGCTTACTTGGCGCGGTTGGTCTTGGGTCCGCCCAAGGCAACCTGGTCCATCGACGCGCCACCCGAGCGATTGCGGAGGGCGACGATGTAGTCGGTCGACTTCATAAACGGGATCGGATTAACCGCCCGGCCGTCGATGCGCACCTCATAATGAAGGTGGCTGCCGGTGGAGCGGCCGGTCGAACCCATTCGGCCAATCATGTCGCCACGCTTTACCCGCTGACCCGGGCGCACCAGGATGGCCGACAAATGGCCGTAGCGGGTTTCGATGCCGCGCCCGTGATCCATCTTGACTAGGTTGCCATAGCCACCGCTGTTCCAGGCTGCGTCACTGACCAAGCCATCGGCGGTCGCATAGATCGGGGTGCCGATCGGACCGGCCAGATCGATCCCGGCGTGCATGGCGGCCCGGCCCTGGAATGGGTCGGAGCGGACGCCGTAGCTGGAGGTGAAGGCAGCGTTACGAACCGGCTTGTCTGACGGAACCGCAACCACGCCGTCCTGCAGCGTGTCGAGCTTCTTCCAGCTGTTGAACAATGCCTTGAAGGTTGGGTCGGCTGCCTTGGCGAGCGGCTCCAGCGGGCCACCGACGCCGCCCACCTGCGAGGGGGTCAGGCCGAGCCTCTTCAGCTCCTGAGCAGTCACTTCATAACGGGCGTCCAGGGCTCGGGCGACCAGCGCCGCCTGCTCGACCTGATGCGCTTCAACCCTCGCGAGCGGACCGGAAGCAGCGACAGTGGCGCCTTCGGCAGCCTCGGCCAGCAGCTTGGGATCGACCTTCTCGCCGATCAGCATCGATTCGATCACTGCCTGACGCTGCTCGATCCGGCGAGCGCGTTCTTCCAGCCCGGACGGAGCGGGAGCGGCAACCATCGTCGCGGCCACTGCCGGAGCGGCGGTCAGGATGCGGGCGGCGGCGAACAAGGACCAGCCGACCAGCAGCAGGGTGATGGCGAAGAACAGCGCTTGGACCGCCACCGACAGGCGAATGCGGCGCAGCTTGGCGCCATCATGTACGAACAGATCGCGGCTGCGAAACAGTCCGGTCGGGGCGGTCAGTGCGTGAGCCATACGAGGTCGTCGCTCCAAATCTTGCCGGACCACGCAGTCACACCAGTACGGCATGACGGCCTGTCCGTTTCCTATATCAGGAGCTCCCCAGCCCCCGCCGCACGTCGATTTGCCCATCGGCCGTGCTGACGACGAGCAAGAGACCTTCGTTGGTTAATGAATTCAACTCTTTCGGTACGCGGCCGGGACGAGTTGCGGCGGCAAAGCGATGAAAGGAGCCCAGACGGTGCTTTTGTTCACTTCGCGGGGGAACAAACTCGTGAGTTATCCACAGAAGGCGAATCGCGAACTGCGTTGCGCTTGCCATCGCCGCCCGGCGCTATAAGGCCGGCGGCGGGCCACGCCGTCCCAACGCGGCGCGTGCTCTCTGTGAGGAGAGTTATAGTGACGACAACCACCGCAGTCGGCGCCGACGCACGCCGGGCCAAGCCAGCTATTCGCCCGGCTCGACCATATCTCTCCTCCGGGCCGTGCGCCAAGCCACCGGGCTGGAGCCCCGACAAATTGAAGCTCGAGAGTCTTGGCCGGTCGCATCGGTCGAAGCTGGGCAAGGCGCGACTGGCGCACTGCATCGACCTGATGCGCAGCACGCTCCAACTGCCCGACACTCACCGCATCGGCATCGTCCCGGGCTCCGACACCGGCGCTTATGAGCTTGCGATGTGGGCCATGCTCGGCGCCCGGCCGGTCACCACATTGGCGTGGGAAAGCTTTGGCGAGGGCTGGGTGACGGACGCCGTGAAGCAGCTGAAGCTCGACCCCACCGTTATCCGCGCACCTTATGGCGAGTTGCCGGACCTGACCCAGGTCGATTGGTCCCAAGACGTGCTGTTCACCTGGAACGGCACCACTTCGGGGGTGCGCGTGCCGAACGGCGATTGGATCGCTGCGGATCGCGCCGGCCTCAGCTTCGCCGATGCAACCAGCGCCGTGTTCGCCTACGGGATTCCATGGGACAAGATCGACGTTGCGACCTTCTCCTGGCAAAAAGTGCTCGGCGGTGAAGGGGCGCACGGCGTGCTGATCTTGGGCCCACGTGCGATCGAGCGCTTGGAAAGTCATACTCCCGCCTGGCCGCTGCCCAAGCTGTTTCGCTTGATGAGCGGCGGCAAGCTCAACGAGGGTATCTTCAAAGGCGAGACCATCAACACGCCGTCGATGCTGGCCGTGGAAGACGCGATCTTTGCGCTGGAATGGGCCCAGGGCCTGGGCGGGCTCAACGGCCTGATCGCGCGCTCGGACGCCAATGCCGCCGCGCTGGACCGGATTGTGGAAGAGCGCCCCTGGCTGTCCCACCTCGCGGCCGATCCGGCGATCCGCTCCCGCACCAGCGTCTGTCTGACCCTCGACGGCGCTGACGAAGCGCGCATCAAGCGCATCGCCGCCCTGCTGGAGGCAGAGGACGTCGCCTACGACATCGCCAGCTACCGCGATGCGCCGCCGGGCCTGCGTATCTGGTGCGGCGCAACGGTGGACACGGCCGACATCGAAGCGGTCGGCCCGTGGCTCGATTGGGCGTGGGAGCAAACGGCATGAGCGTACGAGTCCTCATCTCCGACAAGATGGACCCGAAGGCAGCGGCGATCTTCCGCGAGCGGGGGATCGAGGTCGACGAGATCACCGGCAAGTCGCCGGGCGAGCTCGCCGCCATCATCGGCGACTATGATGGCCTCGCCATCCGCTCATCGACCAAGGTCACGGCCAAGCTGCTGGAGCATGCCGCCAAGCTGAAGGTCGTCGGCCGGGCCGGGATCGGCGTCGACAATGTCGATATCCCGGCGGCGACCGGGCGCGGCGTGGTGGTCATGAACACGCCGTTCGGCAACTCCATCACCACTGCCGAGCACGCCATTGCGCTGATGTTCGCGCTCGCCCGTCAGCTGCCCGAAGCCGACGCGTCCACCCAGGCCGGCAAGTGGGAGAAAAACCGCTTCATGGGCGTGGAGCTGACCGGCAAGACGCTCGGCTTGATCGGCGCGGGGAACATCGGCTCGATCGTGGCCAGCCGCGCACTTGGCCTGCGGATGAAGGTGATCGCCTTTGATCCGTTCCTGACGCCCGAACGAGCGCTGGAACTTGGCGTGGAGAAGGTCGAACTGGATGAGCTGCTCGGCCGCGCCGACTTCATCACTCTTCACACGCCGCTCACCGACCAGACCCGCGGCATCCTGTCGCGCGACAATCTCGCCAGGACCAAGCGCGGCGTGCGGATCATCAACTGCGCACGAGGTGGTTTGATCGATGAAGCCGCCTTGAAGGCCGCGCTCGACAGCGGCCAGGTCGCCGGCGCCGCGCTGGACGTCTTTGAGACCGAACCCGCCACGGCGTCACCGCTGTTCGGTACGCCCGGCTTCATCTCCACCCCGCACCTGGGCGCGTCTACCAGCGAGGCACAGGTGAACGTCGCCATCCAGGTCGCCGAGCAGATGAGCGACTTCCTGCTGCTCGGCGGCGTCACCAACGCCATCAACATGCCTTCGCTTTCGGCTGAAGAAGCGCCGCGCTTGAAGCCGTACATGGCGCTGGCCGAGAAGCTTGGCCGGTTGGTGGGCCAGGTCCTCGGCGGAGAGGTTCGCTCGGTAGCGGTCGAGGTCGAGGGCGCCGCGGCCGAGCTCAACCAGAAGCCGATCACCGGCGCGGTGTTGGCGGGATTGATGGGCACCTATTCCCAGACCGTGAACATGGTGAACGCGCCGTCCCTGGCGAAGGAGCGTGGGCTCGACGTCCGTGAGGTTCGTCACGACCGTGAAGGCGACTACCACACGCTGGTGCGCGTCACCGTCAGCACGGAGGCTGGCGAACGCTCGGTGGCCGGCACCCTGTTCGGCAACAAGGCCCCACGCCTGGTCGAGATCTTCGGCGTCAACGTCGAAGCCGAGCTTGCGGGAGCCATGCTCTACATCGTCAACAACGACTCGCCGGGGTTCATCGGCAAGCTCGGCACGGCGCTGGGCGAGGCAGGCCTGAACATCGCTACCTTCAACCTCGGCCGCCGTGACGCTGGAGGTGAAGCGGTGGCGCTGGTGGCGGTGGACGATCCCGTTGGATCGCAAGTCGTCGCCCAGCTCTGCGGGCTCGAGGGCGTCCGTGAGGTGGTGCCGCTGACCTTTTGACCGGCTGACTGCGCTCGCCTAGAGCGCCCGCGCATCAGCGAAGGGATCAAGCGTGGGCAACGTCACCGTCATCGGGGCGCAGTGGGGCGACGAGGGCAAGGGCAAGATCGTCGACTGGCTCGCCAGCCGCGCGGACACGGTGGTGCGCTTCCAGGGCGGCCACAACGCCGGCCATACGCTGGTCGTTGGTGGCGAGACCTACAAATTGTCGCTCCTGCCGAGCGGCATCGTGCGCGGCACCCCGTCGATCATCGGCAACGGCGTGGTGCTCGACCCGTGGGCGCTGCGCGACGAAGTGGAGCGCATTCGCGGCCAGGGTGTGGCGGTCACGCCCGCCATCCTGCGCATCGCCGAGACCTGCCCGCTGATCCTGCCGATCCACCGCGACCTCGATGCGCTGCGTGAGGACGCCAGCGGCGCGGGCAAGATCGGCACCACCCGGCGCGGGATCGGTCCGGCTTACGAAGATAAGGTCGGCCGCCGTGCCATCCGGGTCTGCGACCTTGCGCACCTCGGCGATCTCGACCCGATCCTGGACCGGCTCTGCGCCCACCACGACGCTCTCCGCGCCGGCTTCAGTCACCCGCCGGTCGACCGCGCGCGGCTCAAGGCCGACTTGGCCGGGATCGCCGACTTCGTGCTCCAGTTCGCTCGGCCCGTGTGGGTCGATCTCGACGAAGCCCGGCAGGCTGGCAAGCGCATCCTGTTCGAAGGGGCGCAGGGCGTGCTGCTCGACGTCGATCACGGCACCTACCCATTTGTAACCTCCTCCAACACTGTTGCTGGAACGACCGGGAGCGGCAGCGGCACTGGACCGGGCGCGGCGGGCTTCGTGCTCGGGATCGTCAAGGCCTACACCACCCGCGTCGGCTCCGGCCCTTTTCCGACCGAGCTTCACGACGACGTCGGCCAGCGCCTCGGAACACGCGGGCGCGAGTTCGGCACGGTGACCGGTCGCCAGCGCCGCTGCGGCTGGTTCGATGCCGTGCTGGTGCGCCAGGCCGTGGCGGTGTCAGGCGTGACCGGCATCGCGCTCACCAAGATTGACGTGCTCGATGGCCTCGACCGGGTGAAGGTCTGCACCGGTTACCGCATCGACGGGCGCCGGTTCGATTACCTGCCGCCGCATACTGCCGACCAGCAGCGGGTCGAGCCGATCTACGAGGAGATGGAAGGTTGGAGCGGAACCACCGCCGGTGCCCGCTCCTGGGCAGACCTGCCGGCGCAGGCCATCAAGTACATCCGGCGGGTCGAGGAATTGATCCGCTGCCCGGTCGCGCTGGTTAGCACCTCGCCCGAACGGGACGACACAATCCTGGTGCGGGATCCGTTCGCCGGCTGAACATCCTTCGGTCGTGGGGCGTTAGCAGCGCAAAGGAGACCCCATGGACCAGGACCGCACCCCACAGCCACAGGACGCTGCCGATCCGACCGCCGTCACGACCGACGATGAGCAGTTCGGGAACGATCACCCCCTGAGCAGCCCATCCGAGCTCGCCGGAACGGCCGACGGCGCGATCGCCGCCGAGTTCGCGGCGCGAGATGCGCTTGAAGGTGATCCGCTGGCCGACGCGGCCGGCAGTGCCGCGGGCATCGACTATGAGGAAGACACGCTGCCGCTCGATGGGGAATAGTCTCGAACCGTCTAGGCAAATAACTTAGGTTATTGTGACCATGACCAACGCTGAAGCAAAATCATGCAAGCTATTCAGCGGGGTACGAGGCGATGGAAGAAGATCAGACCTATTGGTGGCGCCGACTCGAGGAAGAGCGAGTGGCGATTGAAGGGGCGGCCACGCCGCAGAGCCGGCGCGCGCACGAGCAGTTGTTCCAGCGCTATGCGCAGGCGCTAGGTATCGACCTGGGGAGCATCGCTCAAGTGCTGGAGCCCCGCGCGGCCTAAGTTCGGCAGCATTGGCCACGGGCGGCGCAGCTTTCCGGGTCAAGTCGCGGAGAACAAAGGCTTCTCGCGCGTTTCACCTCCAA
>CADCWB010000251.1 GCA_902806295.1 uncultured Sphingomonas sp.
CCCCCCTGGGACGGCACGCCACATGCAGAAGCGGCGCCGGAGAGCCCTCCCCGACGCCGCCACTCCATGCTTGATCTACCTCTAGCTCAGATCCCGGGACGCGCGACCGCAGCAGTGGCGGCGACTTGGCGATCCGGGCGGCCGTCCCAGCCGTAGAGATCGGACAGGTAGGTGATCTTCCCGTCGGCGCCCGGCTGCGCGGTCAAGTAAGTCACGTAGACCGGCACACCCTGGGGCAGCTTCACGTGCAGCTCCGGCTCGGGCGAAGGCGGCACCGGCTCGGCCTGCATCAGCCACCGGCCGAGCCGCTTGGCGTCTTCCAGCCGAATGCAGCCGTTCGACAGCGTGCGCTGGGTCTTCTGGAAATATTCCTTTTGCGGCGTGTCGTGGAGGTAGATGTCTTCCGAGTTGCGGAAGTTGAACTTCATCTTGCCCATCGAGTTGGTCGAGCCCGGTAGCTGGCGCACGCGGATCTGCTTCTGTCCCGACGCCACTGACGCCCAGTCCACTTCCGAAGACGGCACCACTTGAGCATTGTCGGACCAGTCGGACATGACCTGGAAGCCCTGCGGCTTAAGGTAGCTCTCCCCGCCCTTCAGCGCCTTCGGCCCGATGTTCTTCACGATCAGGTTGCCGGGTACATTCCAATATGGGTTGAAGGTCGCATAATAGATCATGCTGGCGATCATCGGGGTGGGCGATTCCTGCTTGCCGACCACCACCTTCATGCTATCGACCGGCTGTCCGTTCTCGAACATGGTCAGGCGGGCAGAAGCGGCGTCCACCAATATGTAGCGGCCACCCGACGGCAGCACGCGGGCGCGCTCCAGGTTGGAGACCAGCCGCGGGTCGGGTCCGGTGCCCGGAGCGGCCTGCATCCCGCTCCAGGCCGCATCGCGCAGCTGTGCGTAGACCGCGTTGGGCGAGGCCGTCCGCTGCAGATGCTGCAGCAGGCTCGGCGCGGCACCGGCGGTCAGCAGGATCTGGTCGGGTCGACCGCCCTGCGGCGCAAGGTGTGGGTAGCCGAACAGCATCCCGGCCGGCGCCTTTTTGACCATCTGCACATAGGCGACCCACGCCTTGCTGGCGGCATACTCGGCCGCGAGGACATCAGCGGGGTTGCCCGACGCAGCGCGCAGCGTTGCGGCCTCGACCGCTGCCGCGATTTGCGGCCCGTTGGTCAGACCTTCGACCTGCGCACGGCGCAACATGGCAGGCAGGGCATTAAGGGCCGCCTTGCTGTCGGGCGACCGCAGCCAGATTGGCGCGTCGCTGCGATGGAAATAGAATGCCTCGATGGGATCGCTTGGGGCAATGCGCGGAGCGACGAACACCGGCGCGGGCACCGGTCTCTTCTTGGCATCCGCGACGCCGGGCGTCGCAACAGCGCTGAGCAGGGTCGCGGCAAGGATCAGTTTCTTCACGAGCTTGTTACCCCGTTTTGGCAGGTCTGTTGCTCGATTATTTAGGACAAGCCCCCTGTCCGGCAAGTGAACCGTGACTCGTCACGGCCTTTGCGCAGCACGCGTGGCCGATGCGCCACGGTATCGCGGCGCTCAGCGACGCAGGTGCCGCGATTGCCAATATGCCAGCGCGTCTTCGCTCGCCAACGGTTGGGCGAAATAGAAGCCTTGCCCGGCATCGCAGCCAAGTGCGGCCAGGGTGGTCGCCAGTTCGCGGCTCTCAATGCCCTCCGCTGTGGTCGACATGCCCAGGGCCTCCGCTAACCCCAGTACCGCACGGACGATCGCCACGCTGTCAGGATCGACCATCATGCCGGTCACGAAGCTGCGGTCGATCTTAAGCACATCGATCGGCAGCCGTTGCAGGTAGGCCAGGCTGGAGTAGCCGGTCCCGAAATCGTCCATTGCGACCGTCGCCTGGAGGCTCTTGAGCGTATCAAGCACGCGGGCCGCTCGACCGGGATCCTGAACGATGGCGCTCTCGGTCAGCTCCAGCGTCAGTCGCTCGCCGCCGATGCCGCTGGTTCGCAGCGCATCTCCGACCACCGCTGCGACATCGTCGCGCGCAACCTGGATCGCCGACAGGTTGACCCCAACATACAGCGGGAGCCGCTGACCCGCGCGCTCGTCCCACGCAGCCAGCGTGGTCGCCGCCTGGTGCATCGCCCAGCGGCCGAGCGACAGGATAAGGCCGCTCTCCTCGGCCACCGGAATAAACTCATTGGGGCTGATCTCGCCTCGATCCGGGTGGTTCCAGCGAGCCAGCGCCTCGAAGCCCGATACCTCCCCATTCTTCAGATCGATCAACGGCTGGTAGGCGAGCTCCAGCTGATCGCGATCGATTGCGCGTCGCAGTTCCGTCTCGATCGAAAAGCGGCGGCGAGCGGCGCTCGCTTCACTCGGTTTGTAGACTTGCAGCCGGCCGCTCAGCTTCGCTTGTTTGAGCGCGAACTGAGCATTGCGGAACAACTCCTCCGGATCTTGTCCGGGCTGCATCAAGGCCAGGCCGATGGCGCATTCGACCCGGATCTCAAGCTCGGACAAACGGAAGGGCGTAGCAAGCACCTCCAGGATGCGCTCGGCGCCTTTCATCGCATCCGCGACCCCGCGCCGAAGCGAGACTAGAACCCCGAACTCGTTTCCGCCGGTGCGAGCCAGCCGGTCGCCTGCTCGCAAGGCTGAGATCAAACGGCGAGCAAATGTGATCAGCAGCTCGTCGCCAGCCAGGCTGCCCATACTTTCGTTGATCCGCGAGAAGCGCGACAGGTCGACGATGAGCACGGCATGACCACTCTTCCCGTCGCCTTTATCCTGCCCGGCGCTCTCGATCATTTCGGTGAACGCTAGGCGGTTCGGCAAGCCGGTCAGGCTGTCGCGCAGCATCTCGGCTCGTAGGTGACGTTCGGCCTGGACCTCGGCCGTCCGATCGATAACGGTCACCAGCGCCCGCCGCCGGGCATCCGTCTTGGGTAGCGGAGCAAGCTTCAGGCGGTAATGGCGCTCATCGAAGCCGGTCCCATCACGGAATTCATATTCATCGCCCAGGTCACCGTCGAGCCAGCGCTGGACATGGTCGTGCAAGGGCCAGGTGCGGAGGCAGATGTCCGCCACCACCGAGAACTCCGGCAGCGACGACCGTTCGATCGTTTCCTGGAAGCGGCGATTGTAGGCGCACAGGGTCAGCGC
>CADCWB010000252.1 GCA_902806295.1 uncultured Sphingomonas sp.
AGACCATTTTGGCCTGGAGAAGGTCAAGGACCGGATTGTCGAGTACTTGGCGGTGCAGGCCCGCACCAACAAGCTTAAAGGCCCGATCCTTTGCCTGGTCGGACCGCCCGGTGTCGGCAAGACCTCGCTCGGGCGCTCGATCGCCAAGGCGACGGGCCGCGAGTTCGCGCGCCAGTCACTCGGCGGCGTGCGCGACGAGGCTGAAATTCGCGGGCACCGCCGTACTTACATCGGCTCGCTGCCGGGCAAGATCGTGTCGAACCTGAAGAAGGCCGGCACCAGCAACCCGCTGTTCCTGCTGGATGAGATCGACAAGCTGGGCCAGGACTTCCGCGGCGATCCTGCCTCGGCGCTGCTAGAGGTGCTGGACCCGGAGCAGAACAGCAAGTTCCAGGATCATTATCTGGAGCTCGACTACGACTTGTCGGACGTCATGTTCGTGACCACCGCCAACTCGCTGGACATGCCGCAACCGCTGCTCGACCGGATGGAGATCATCCGCCTGGAAGGCTACACCGAGGACGAGAAGGTCCAGATCGCCCGCCGTCACCTGCTGCCCAAGCAGATGGAGGCGCATGGCCTGAAGAATGGCGAGCTCGAGTTCACCGACGAAGGCCTGCGCGCGATCCTGCGCTACTACACTCGTGAGGCTGGCGTCCGGACCCTGGAGCGGGAGCTCGCCAAGGTGGCTCGCAAGGCGCTCCGGCAGATCCTGGAAGGCAAGACGGAGGGCGTGACCGTCAGGGAGGACAACCTTCAAGACTTCCTGGGTGTCCGCCGCTACCGGTTTGGGGTCAGCGAGGATGAAGACCAGATCGGTGCGGTGACCGGACTTGCCTGGACCGAGGTCGGCGGCGAGCTGCTGACCATCGAGGCGGTGACGGTGCCGGGCAAGGGCCAGATCAAGACCACCGGCAAGCTCGGCGACGTGATGCAGGAATCGATCCAGGCGGCGATGAGCTTCGTCAAGGCGCGGGCCCCGGCCTATGGGGTCAAGCCGTCGATCTTTCATCGCAAGGACATCCACGTCCACCTACCTGAGGGAGCGGTGCCGAAGGACGGCCCAAGTGCAGGCATCGGCATGGTCACGGCTATCATCTCGACCTTGAGCGGCGTGCCGGTTCGGCGTGACGTGGCGATGACCGGCGAAGTCACGCTGAGAGGCCGTGTGCTGCCGATCGGCGGGCTTAAGGAGAAGCTGCTCGCGGCCCTGCGCGGCGGCATCAGCACGGTCCTTATTCCGTCCGAGAACGAAAAGGACATTGCGGAGCTGCCAGCGAACCTTAAGGAAGCGCTGCGGATCGTGCCGGTCAGCCACGTCGATGAGGTGCTCGCCGAAGCACTGGCGGGCAAGCTGGTGCCGATCGAGTGGACCGAGGCCGATGAACACGCCGCCGAGCCGCCGCCGCCGCATGCGGTCCCGGGACAGCCAATCCTGCGGCACTAGGATACAAGGCAGGGCAAGGTTGGTTGGGCTAGGCCAGCCTTGCCGAGTGGAGCTTATGCATGAACAAGCAGGATTTGATTTCCCAGGTCTCCGATCGCGCGGGCCTCAACCGTAACGACGCGGCGCGGGCGGTGGAGACCATGTTGGAGGTGATCACCGGCACCTTGAAGCGGGGCGATGAAGTGCGGCTGGTCGGCTTCGGCAACTTCTCGGTCACCCGGCGCAAGGCTTCCGTCGGACGCAACCCGCGGACCGGCGAGCCGTTGCAGATCGCCTCCAGCGCCACGCCAAAATTCCGCGCTGGGAAGGTGCTGAAGGACGCCGTTCAGTAGACCCGAGCCGGGGCGAAACAGGGTGGACAGCCTGAGGGCTTGCCTCTATCCGCCCCATCCGCGGAGCATGGGCGCGTAGCTCAGTGGTAGAGCACACCCTTCACACGGGTGGGGTCGCAGGTTCAATCCCTGCCGCGCCCACCATGCCCGTCATTCTATTAAGAGCAGCCATGTAGCGGCGAAGGTTGCGTCATTGCAGCGAGGCGTCTCAGCTCGCCGATGAGCCCGGCGCTGGCCGGCCGCGTATCCTGCAGGTTGGGCAACCCTGGCCAGCCAGAGTCGCGGAACGATTGGCCCTCGAACTCCCGCTCGCCTTGGTAGCGCGGGATGACATGGAGATGGACATGGGGGTCCACCATCATCAGCATCAGGTAGTTGATCCGCTCGAAGCTGGTGAGCTCCCGCAGGATGCGCTCGGCCAGCACCACCATGTCGCGCTGCTCGGCGTAGGCGGCGGGCGGCAGCTCGGCGTAGGATCGCGCCTCCGACAGGGCGCACAGGACCAGTGCACCGAGCGTCGGCTGCGCGGGCCGGACCAGCAGCGCCCAGTGCTCGCCTTCATGGATGAGAGTGTCGGGGTAGCCGAACTTGCCGAGCGTCTCGTGTGCCATGCCGCCTCGCTTGCTTATCGCCGTCGCCGACCTTAAGGGACGCGCGCGCCCTCACCAAGGGCTCATGGCGATCGTAGCTCAGTTGGTTAGAGCATCGGTTTGTGGTACCGAGGGTCGCGGGTTCAAGTCCCGTCGGTCGCCCCATCTTTCCCCTGATCAGACCGGAACACTTGATGGCCACTTCCTGGGACCTGCCCGACTTCGACGCGCACGAAGAAGTCCACTTCATCACCGACGCCCAGAGCGGGCTCAAGGCCATCATTGCCATGCACTCCACCCACTTGGGGCCGGCGGCCGGTGGGTGCCGCTTCTGGCACTATGCCAGGGACGATGATGCCCTGACTGACGCCCTGCGCCTCTCGCGCGGGATGAGCTACAAAAACGCGATGGCGGGGCTTCCCCTGGGTGGCGGCAAGGCGGTGATCCTGGCCCAGCCGGACAAGCGCAAGACGCCGCAGATGCTGGCTGCCTTCGGTCGTGCGGTGAACGGTCTCGCGGGCCGCTATGTGACGGCGGAGGACGTCGGCATCAACGTGTCGGACATGATCGAGGTCAGTCGCCAGACCAGCTTCGTTGCCGGGCTGCCGGTCGGCGAGGGCGCGGTCGGCGGCGATCCCGGTCCGCATACTTCGCTGGGCGTGTTTCTGGGCATCAAGGCGGCGGTGCGTCGCGCGCTCGGCAAGGATAACCTGGAAGGCCTGCACATCGCGCTGCAGGGCGCCGGCAGCGTGGCGAGCGGCGTTGCCATGCACGCGGCTGCCGAAGGCGCGCGACTGTCGATCGCCGACGTCAACCAGGAGCGGGTTGCCGCGCTGGCCGAGGCGACTGGCGGGGCGATTGTTGATCCGGCCGAAATCATGAGCCTGGAGGCGGACGTGCTCAGCCCCAACGCACTGGGTGCGATCCTGACGGAGCAGTCGATCGCCGCCCTTAACGTGCCGATCGTCGCCGGCGGTGCGAACAACCAGCTCGCCACGCCCCAGGACGGCCAGCGGCTGGTCGAGCGTGGGATCCTGTACGCGCCCGATTACGTCATCAACGCGGGCGGCATCATCAACGTGTCGACCGAGTATGTGAAGGATGGCGACGCCAGCGTGGTCCGGGGTCGCATCGAGGCCATCCCAAACCGCTTGGAGACGATCTGGTCCGAGAGCGCCGCGAGCGGGCGCGACCCGGCAGCCGTGGCCGACGCCATGGCGCAGCAGCTGATCGGGCGCGGGTAGTTCCAAAAGGGCGGTGAAGCCACTAGATAGCCGCCGCATCCATGCACCGCTTCGCCAACCCCGCCCGGTTCCTGCGCATCGCTCGCCCAGCCACCGGCTGGTTGCTGGCGCTAGGGCTCCTATTGATCGCTGCCGGCGTGCTGGGCGGCCTGTTCGTGACCCCGCCCGACTATCTGCAGGGTGAGACGGTCCGCATCCTGTACATCCATGTGCCGACGGCCTGGCTGGGGATGAGCGGTTGGTCCGGGATCGCGATCGCCAGCCTGTTCACCATCGTCTGGCGCCATCCGCTGGCAGGGGTCGCCGCCCGCGCGATCGCCCCGGTGGGTGCGCTGTTCGCGTTCCTGTGTCTCGCGACCGGTTCGATCTGGGGTCGCCCCACTTGGGGTACCTGGTGGGAGTGGGATGGGCGTCTGACCTCCATGCTGGTGCTGTTCTTCCTGTACCTCGGCTACATCGCGCTAGCAGCGGCGGACAAGGAGCGCGGTCCGGACGGGCGGGTCGCCGCCATCTTCGGCCTGGTCGGAGCGGTCAACCTGCCGATCATCCACTTCTCCGTGAAATGGTGGCGCACCTTGCACCAGGGTGAGAGCATCGAGCTGACCGGATCGTCGGTCGCGCCGGAATTGCTGTGGCCCTTGCCGCTCACCCTGGTCGGCTTTTCCGCCCTATTCGGCGCGCTGGTGCTGATCCGCATGCGGACCGAGCTCGCCGAGACCAAGGCCGAGGCACGGCTGAAGCGGATGGTGACGCAATGAACCAGTGGTCGTTCGTGATTGCCGCCTATGCGGTGACTTTGGGCGGCACCGGCGGCATGCTGGCTTGGGCTTGGTTGGCCTTGCGCCGGGCGGAAGCGCGAGCCGAGCGGCTGAGCGAGCGTCGATGAGGGCTGCTGCCAAGCACCAGCGTCTGGTGCTCGTTCTGCTGGGGCTCGCCGCGCTGATCGGCGCGGTGCTGCTGGCCATGTGGGGTCTGGCCGATCGCGCCGCCTACTTTCGCACGCCGCAGGACATCGCCGCCGGGCGCGTGCCGGCCGGTGAGCCGATCCGCCTTGGCGGCATGGTCCAGGCGGGCTCCATTGCCCGGCAACCGGACGGCGTCAGTGTCGCGTTCGTGGTCACCGACGGACCCGCCAGCGTGCCGGTCCGCTATCGTGGCATTGTGCCCGACCTGTTCAAGGAGAATAGCGGGGTAGTGGCGGAGGGCCGCTTGAGCCCCGCCGGCCTGTTCGTCGCCGACACCATCCTCGCCAAGCATGACGAGCGCTACATGCCGCCGCAGCTCGGCAATCAGGCAGCCGAGGTCAGGACCAAAGACACGGTGGAGCGATGATTGCCGAGATCGGGCTCGCCGCCTTGTCGCTGGCTGCGGCGCTGGCCTTGCTACAATTTGCCGTCTCGCTGGCCGGTGGCCGGCTGGGCGAAGTTCGCGCATTGGTCGTTCCGGTCGCCGTCGCCCAAGGAGCGCTGACGCTATTCGCGTTCGCGATGCTGATCTGGCTATTCCTGCGCACCGACCTATCGGTCCGGCTCGTCGCGGCCAACAGCCACTCGCTCAAACCCTGGTTCTACAAGGTTGCGGGGACGTGGGGCAATCATGAAGGCTCCATGCTGCTGTGGGTAACGGTGCTGGCCGTGGCCGGAGCGGCCTTGGCGTTGTTCGAGCGGCGGCTGCCCGACAAGGCGCTGCAAGCAACTTTGGGCGCCCAGGCCGCGCTGGCGCTCGGCTTCTTTGCCTTCCTGCTCCTCGCATCGAACCCGTTTGCCCGGCTATACCCCGTTCCGCCGGAGGGGCAGGGGCTCAATCCCTTGCTGCAGGACCCGGGCTTGGCCTTCCACCCGCCGACCCTTTACCTCGGCTATGTTGGCCTGTCCGTTGCGTTCAGCCTGGCGGTCGGAGCATTAGTCACTCGCGACGTCGGCCCGGCGCTTGCCCGCGCAATGCGGCCGTGGGTGCTCGGCGCCTGGGTGCTGCTGACGATCGGCATCACGGCCGGCAGCTATTGGGCTTACTACGAGCTCGGCTGGGGCGGCTGGTGGTTCTGGGACCCGGTAGAGAACGCCTCGCTGATGCCATGGCTGGCTGCGACCGCGCTGCTTCACTCGATCAACGTGCTAGCCGCGCGTGGAGGCCTGCGGGCGTGGACGATCATGCTCGCCGTGGTCGCGTTCAGCATGTCGATGGTCGGCACCTTTCTAGTCCGCTCGGGCATCCTCACCTCCGTTCACAGCTTCGCCGTGGATCCGGAACGGGGAACCTTCATCCTGGCCTTGCTGACGATCTACATCGGCGGCGCGCTAGCGCTGTTCGCCTGGCGGGTCGGCAGCGTGCGGGAAGGGGCGCGGTTCGACTTGGTCAGTCGCGAGGGAGCACTGGTCGCCAACAACCTGATCTTGAGCGTGATCCTGGGCACCGTGTTCGTTGGCACGCTCTATCCGTTGTTCGTCGAGGCCGCGACCGGCGACAAGATCTCGGTTGGCCCGCCTTACTTCAACGCGGTCACCGGACCGCTGACGCTGGCGCTCGCGTTGTTGCTGTTCCTGGGGCCCCTCCTGAACTGGCGGCGTGACGATCGTCCCAATCTGCGCCGCATCGCGTTGCCACTGCTCGTCAGCATGCTCGTCTTTGCCGGTAGCTTCCTGTTCGGAGCTATGAGCCCGCTCGCTCGACTCGGGCTGGCGGTTGCTGCCGGGCTGACAGTGGCTAGCATCATGCCGTTGGTCGGCCGGAACTTGCGGCGGACGCCACTTGCCAGCTGGGGCATGGTGATCAGCCACCTCGGCGTCGCGGTCGCCATTGCGGGAGCCGCTTCCGACACAGCGTTCACCCGTGAAACGCTGGCTGCCGCCCGCCCCGGCGAGACGCTGACGGTCGGTCCCTGGACCGTCCGCTTCAACGGCGTCGACCCGGTCGCCGGACCGAATTGGACGGCCGTGGAGGGACACCTCACCGCGACGCGTGGCGGGACTGCCCTGCGCCTCGACCCGCAGAGCCGCACTTTCTCCGATCCGCCGACCGAGACCAATGAAGCTGCGATCGATACCGTGTGGGACGGGCAGCTCTACACCGTGCTCGGGCGACAGGAGCCGGGTGGCCGCTGGCAGCTGCGGCTGTGGTGGAAGCCGATGGTGACGCTGCTGTGGCTCGGCGGTGCGCTGATCGCCCTGGGCGGCTTGCTGGCGCTGATCGGGCGAGTGCTCCGCGACCGCCGGCAGCGAATGCGAGCGCGGGAGGCGTTCGCATGAAGCCTAAACTGTGGCTCGCGATACCATTGATTGTGTTAGCCTTTTTCCTGGCGGCCGTGGGCTGGCGGCTGTCGAGTCCGCCGAACCCCACGGTCAAGTCACGGCTAATCGGCCAACCCTTGCCTGAGTTTGCGTTGGCGGCAGCGGTGCCCGGTAAACCGGCACTCACCTCTGCCGACCTCAAGGCCGGCGAGCCGCGCTTGCTCAACCTGTTCGCCAGCTGGTGCGTGCCATGCATTGCCGAGGCGCCGGTGCTGGTCGATCTGCGGCGCCGCGGCGTGGTCATCGATGCCATCGCCATTCGCGATGGGCCGGCCGACATCGCTCGATTCCTCGCCGACCATGGCGATCCGTTCGCTCGGATCGGCACCGACCCGCAGAGCCAAGTGCAGATGGCGCTGGGCTCATCCGGCGTGCCGGAAAGCTTCATCGTCGATGGCCGGGGCGTCATCCGCTATCAGCATATCGGCCCGGTCATGCCGCAGGACGTGCCGACCATCCTGGCCCAATGGGAGCAGGCCAAGTGAAGCTGCTCCCGCTGCTTCTGCTTGCTCTGGCCGGTCCCGCCTTGGCCGATAGCGCGCAGCCACCGGCTCCCTATGCCTATCGGCAGCTCGAAGATGCACGGCAGGAGGCTCGGGCCAGAGCCCTGATGGAGGAGCTCCGCTGCCTGGTCTGCCAAGGCCAGTCGATCGCCGACAGCGATGCGGAACTGGCCGGCGACATGCGTCACCTGGTCCGAACTCGGATCAAGGCCGGCGAGAGCCCGAGCCAAGTGCGGGATTGGCTGGTGCAGCGTTATGGAAGTTGGGTCAGCTACGCCCCGGTGCTCGGGCCCGAGACATTGCTGCTCTACGCTGCGCCGCTGCTGCTGCTGCTCGGTGGGGGGCTGCTCGCCGCCCGCCGGTTGCAGCGGAGGCGCGGCTGATGGGGCTGGCGCTGTTGATCGTGCTGGTAGCCGTCACCGGGACTGCCTTGTGGTGGTTCGGACGGCTGCGCGGTGCCGCGCTGCAGCTGGCGCTGGCGGCGCTGATGGTCGGGGCGGCGGGCTATGCCCTGCAAGGCAGGCCTTCGCTGCCCGGGGCGCCGAAGCAAGGGGGCAGGCGAGCGGCGCCCGTGCCGCTGACCGAGCCGCGCAATGCAATGCTCGGCCGGTTCAATCGGGCGGACCGATGGTTGATTATCGCCGACAGCTACGCCCGCCGGGGGGACACGGGGCAGGCGATTGGCATCATCCAGGCAGGCCTGCGGGCGTATCCGGACGATTCCGCGCTATACGTCGGCCTCGGTAATGCGCTGGTTGACCATGCGGGTATGGTGACGCCGGCGGCGACCTTGGCCTTCGCCCGAGCGCGCGAACTGGCGCCCAAGCTTCCGGCGCCGTTGTTCTTCGAAGGGCTAGCGTTAGCGCGGACGGGCAAGCGAGCCGAAGCACTGGCGCTCTGGCGTCAGGCGCTGGCGCTCACCCCGCCGGGCACCAGCTACCGCCCAATGATCGAGGGCGGCATCCAGGCGCTCAGCAGCACTCCCCCGCCAGCAGCGCCGGCCACTGGGCGCTGAGCCGGAGCGTTATTCGCCCCGGCCGGTCTCCTCCTGCAGCGCCTCGATCTTCTTCGATGCGTCGGCCTTGCTGAGTTCCGGGTCGAACTCCTCGCCAGCCTCCTCGGACAGGGTCTGCAGATAGGACGCCTGAGCGCCCGTCATCGGCTGGTCGCCGGTGGTCCAGTTGTCCGGATCCTTGACCGCGTTGCCGGTTGGATGAGCCTTTGGGTTGGCGTCTACGTGATCAGCCATTGGTGCACCTTTTCAATGATTTGAGTTGGTGCACCAACGCCAGTGTTCCCGACTTGTTCCGCGTTACGCAGCGGCCTCGAACGGCAGGTCGAGCGCCTCCGCCACGGCCTCGTGCCGGATCTTACCGCCGGAAACGTTGAGCCCGTTGGCAAGGTGCGAATCCTGCCGCATCGCCTCGGCCGCGCCCAAGTTGGCGAGCTTGAGCGCAAAAGGTAGGGTCGCATTGTTGAGCGCGAAGGCCGAGGTCCGCGAGACGGCGCCCGGCATGTTGGCGACGCAATAGTGGATCACCCCGTCGACCTCGAACACCGGGTCATCATGGGTGGTGGCGCGAGATGTCTCGAAGCAGCCGCCCTGATCGATCGCGATGTCGACCAGTACCGACCCGCGCTTCATCGTCTTGAGCATGTCGCGGGTGACCAGCTTTGGTGCCGCGGCACCCGGCACCAACACGGCCCCGATCACCAGCTCGGCCTCTTCAACAGCGTTGGCGATTGCGGCGCGGCTGGCATAGGCGGTCTTGATCTGCGAGCTGAAGAACATGTCGAGTTCGGCGAGGCGCTCGTTGGAAATATCGTAGATAGTCACGTCGGCGCGCATGCCGACCGCCATCTGCGCCGCGTTGACGCCCGACACGCCGCCGCCGAGGATAGCGACCTTGGCTGGGGACACGCCCGGCACGCCGCCGAGCAGCACGCCGCGGCCGCCCTGTTCCTTTTCGAGATAATGAGCGCCGACCTGCACGCTCATGCGGCCGGCGACTTCGCTCATCGGCTTCAGCAGGGGCAGCGCGCCGCTGCGGCTGGTGACGGTCTCATAGGCGATGCAGGTTGCGCCCGACTTCATCAGCCCCTCGGCCTGCGGCTTGTCAGCCGCCAGGTGGAGGTAGGTGAACAGCAGGTGGCGTGGCTCCAGCAGCGCGATCTCGGACGCTTGCGGCTCCTTCACCTTGACGATCATCTCCGCGGCACTGAACACCTCGCCGGCGGTCGGCAGGATGGTCGCACCGGAGCGCTGATAAGCGGCGTCCGGACAGTCGATCCCGTTGCCCGCACCCGTTTCCACGAACAGCTCATGACCGGCGGCAACCAGCTCCTTGACGGAGGCCGGGGTCAGGCCGACACGGTACTCGTGGTTCTTGATCTCCTTGGGCACACCGACGCGCATCGTTCGTTCGCTTTCTTCATGACAGATGTTGTGAGGATCGCGCGCGCCTATAGACCGGGTCGCCGCGATTGCACCAGCCGATTGCCGCACCCCCATGCTCCTGCTAGGGCGCGCCGCCGCTCATGAACATCACTGCGCAAGGAGCCGCCGTACCTGCCTCGAACGAGGGGGTGACGGACACCCAGCACGCCGACGGTCACGCGCCGCAGGGGTCGCTGGGCAAACTTGCGCTTGGCGCGGTCGGCATCGTGTTCGGCGATATCGGCACGTCCCCGATCTACGCATTCCGCGAAACCTTTGCCGGCCATCACCTGCTCGCCCCCAACCAGCTCCACATCTTCGGCGTGCTGAGCCTGATCTTCTGGTCGATGATGATCATCGTCAGCTTGAAGTACGTCAGCATCATCATGCGCGCCGACAACAAGGGGGAGGGCGGCAGCCTGGCGCTGCTGGCGCTGATTAATCGGTCGACTAGCGACAAGCGCCGCTGGACCGCCGGCATCGTCATGCTGGGCGTGTTCGCCACCGCCCTGTTCTACGGCGACAGCATGATCACGCCCGCCATTTCGGTGCTCTCTGCGGTCGAGGGTCTGACAACTGTCAACGCCGCCTTTGCGCCCTATGTCATCCCGATCGCGGTCACCATCCTGATCGGCCTGTTCGCCATCCAGAGCCGTGGCACGGCCAAGGTCGGCAATCTCTTCAGCCCCGTGATGCTGATCTACTTCGGCACGCTGGCGGTGCTCGGGCTGGTCCACATCGCCGACTACCCAAGCTTGCTGCTGCAGATGCTCAACCCGCTGAATGCGTTCCGCTTCTATTTTGCCGAGCCACTGCCCGCGTTTATCGCCATGGGCTCCGTGGTGCTGGCGGTGACCGGGGCCGAGGCGTTGTACGCCGACATGGGTCACTTCGGCCGGCGGCCGATCCGCTACGCCTGGGTCGGCGTGGTGATTTGCCTGCTGCTCAACTATCTCGGCCAGGGCGCGATGTTACTGGCGCTTGATCCGGCCGAGGCCGCGGAGCGGGTCAAGAACCCATTCTTCTTCCTCGCGCCCGAAAGCCTGCGGCTGCCGCTGGTGCTGCTCGCGACCTGCGCCACGATCATCGCCAGCCAGGCCGTGATCTCGGGCGCCTTCTCGGTGACTCAGCAGGCGATCCAGCTCGGGTTTATACCGCGGCTGCGCATCACCCATACCAGCGAGACCGCCGCCGGGCAGATTTACATTCCAGTGATCAATTGGGCTCTGATGGTGATGGTAATACTGCTGGTGATCACGTTCCAGAGCTCGTCCAATCTGGCCGCCGCGTACGGGATCGCGGTGACGGGAGCGATGGCGATCGACACCATCCTGCTCGGCGTGGTGTTCTTCTCGCTATGGAACTGGCCAGCCTGGAAGGCCGTACCGCTGCTGGCACTCTTCATGATCGTCGACCTGCTATACCTCGGGTCCAACCTGTTGAAGGTGCCCGATGGCGGTTGGTTCCCGCTGCTGATCGGCGCGATCGCCTTCACCCTGCTGACCACCTGGGCGAAGGGCCGCAAGCTGATGCTCGACCGTATGGCGGAGGCCAGCCTGCCGATGGAGGTGTTCATCAAGTCGGCCGCTTCGAGCGCCACCCGGGTGGCAGGGACAGCGGTGTTCATGACCAGCTCGGCCAAAGGGGTGCCGCACGCGCTGTTGCACAACCTCAAGCACAACAAGGTGCTGCACGAGCGGGTCATGCTGCTCACCGTGCGGA
>CADCWB010000253.1 GCA_902806295.1 uncultured Sphingomonas sp.
ACCTGCTGAGCCTGGTGCCGGGCGCCGGCGACTTGCGGGCGCAGATCCTGTGGGACGGCTTGTTCCACGTGCTGATGTATGTGCTGGCGACGGTCGGGATTGCCGGCTTGTGGCGAGCGGGAAGTGAGCGGATCGAGCGACGGCAGCTCGGGGTACTGCTGCTGATCGGGTTCGGGATCTGGCAGGTCGTCGACGTGGTGTTCTTCCACTGGATACTGGGCATCCACCGCATCCGGGTAGACCGGCCCGATCCGCTGCTGTGGGACCTCGGCTGGCTGGTGGTGGTGGGCGGACCTCCCTTCCTGTTGGCAGCGTTGCTGGCGCGCAAGGAAACCTCCGCTGCCTCCCTGCGGAACGCGCCACCCCTGCTGCTCGCGCTGACGCTGGGGACGGCGGCAACAGGCTGGTGGGCGCTGCAAGGACCGCCGAACCAGCGCTTCACCACCGTGGTTTTTCAGCGCGGCATGGACGAGCCCGCCATGGCGAGTGCCCTAGCCGCCTCGGGTGCGAGCATCGTCGGAGGGGCGCCGTTCGAGGGCGTGTGGATCGTCGCGCTCGACCCCGGAGCGGGCTGGCAGCTTTATCGCCGCGGGGCGCTGTTCGTGGCCGGCAACGGAGCACCCGCTGGCTGCTCCGCCTGGGCGATTGCCTAGCCGATCATGCCGCGGTGCATGCGCCGACGCGGCGACCGGCGATGTCCGTCCGCAACTCATAATCGCCCGGCCCCTGGATGAAGCTGGTGGTGGTGGCGGAGCCAGTCAGCCCGTCGGCCGTGAAGCTGCCGTTGACCTCGCCCATGATCTTGCCAGGCGTGCCCTTGCGGGTGCAATCGAGAGCCAGGTTCATCCGACCGTTGCGGACGTAGGGGTTCTGCACGGTGCAGGCATCGCCCTTCGCGGCAAACAGCTCGGGCGGCGGTGTGCCGTCGGCTCCGACGCAGCCTTGGCTGGTGATCGTGTCGCCTTGCTTGGCCGCAAGCACCGGTGTGTTGCCATCGGTCGAGCGGAACGACTTCACCGTGGCGGTGACTTCATATTGGCCTGGCGTCAGCTTGGCCGGGACCGCTGAAGCTTTCTTTTCCTGCTGAGCTTCGCCGCCGCAGCCAGCCAGCAATGCGGCTCCCGCTGCGATTAGCATTGTGTTCCTCATGGTCGATCTCCCCCGTTCAATAATCCAGTCGTAATTCTTGGAATCGCAGAATGCTTCGACCTGACCGGCTTGGCAATTAGCGGCGCGGACGGCGCGTCGGTGCACGGAAGTCGGGCGCCTTCTCGGCGACCCAGGCAAGAAACAACGCAACCTCCTCGTCGGCGGCCAGCTTGTCGCGGTCCTCGCCGATGCGCGCAAGCTGGGGATTTGTGAAGCGGACGTGGAGCTTGCGATGGCAGATCGGGTGCAGCGGCACGGTCGCGCGGCCGCCGCGGCTTTTCGGCACCGGGTGGTGCCACTCGATCCGCTGTCCGAGTGCCCGGTGGCACAGCCAGCAGCTATCGCTCACGCAATGCCGATGAGGCTCAGTTGGCGGCCGTAGCTCGGCTCGCCCCGGTGGGTGGAGCGCCGATAACTGTAGAAGTGCTGCTCGCGCGCGTAAGTGTCGGCGGCGAGCGCCTCGACCCGGCCGACACCCGCAGCGGCGAGGCGGGATAGTACATAGGCTTCCAGGTCGAAGTGCGGCTTGCCGGAGGGGCCTTCGGAGAAGAAACGATCATTCGCCCGGTCGGCAGCGGTGAAGCGATTCATGAATGCAAGGTCGACCTCATAGCTGCGTTGGGCGATGCAGGGACCAACGGCGGCCGCGATCCGATCCCGCCTGGCGCCGAGCTTTTCCATGGCGACGATGGTCGAATCGGTAATCCCGCTCAGCGCGCCCTTCCAACCGGCGTGCGCGGCGCCGACAACGCCGGCCTCCCGATCGGCCAGCAGCACCGGCGCGCAATCGGCGGTGAGGATCCCGAGCAGCAGGCCGGGGCGGTCGATCACCACCGCGTCGGCGTGCGGGCGGTCGTGGTCGGGCCACTCGCCCGCTTCCACCACCTCAGCGCTGTGCGTCTGATGCGGCGAGACGATGCGGGCTCCCGGCAACACGGCGTCGGCAGCTCGTTTGCGGTTCTCGACGATCAGCTCCAGCTCGTCGCCGCTGCCCCAACCGCAGTTGAGGCTTGCCATCGCGCCTGTGCTGACGCCGCCCTGCCGGCCTAGGAAGCCATGCGCCACTCCGACGAAGGCACTCGCCCGCCACACCGGGACGGTCAAAGCACCAACTCCCATATCCGGTCGCGGTCGGCCTGCTTGCCTACCATGAACTCATAGGGTCCCCGATCGGCGAATCCGTAGCGCTGGTAGAAGGCTTGCGCCCGGTGATTGTTCTCCCACACGGAAAGGACCAGCCGGACGGCGGCGCGGCGACGAGCCTCGGCAACTACCCAGTCCATCAACTGCCTGCCGATACCAATGCCGTGGGCGCGTTTCAGAAGATAGAGTTGCTTCAGCTCGATCGCCCCTTCTGGGTCGATGAAGGGCAGCTTGTTCGGGCCGAGCTTGGCGTAACCAACCACGCCGTCCTGCTCCCCAACTTGGAACGCAAAGGCAGGGTCGTCATGCTCGGCCTGCCAAGCGTCGGGCGTGAACTGGTTCAGGAACGCCGCGAGGTCCTCAGCCGAGTAAAGGTGCGCAAAGGTATCGCAGAAGCTCACTCGGAAGACATCGTCGATGGTTGGGAGGTCTGTCCGTTCGGCGGGGCGGATGATCATAGTCCGGCCGGCGATGGCCAATCGGGATGGCGGATGGCCAGCACCTTGAACAGGCTGCCCATCTGGTCCGGCCGACACAGGCGGGCACGATCGCGCTCGATCTCGGCCGCTCGATCGGGCGCTCCGTTCGCGAGGACGCGGGCGCGAGCCATGATCCCGAGCCGTTCCAGCCACGGGCCCTGATCGACCGGGCCGGCCACGCACGCGCCCGCCTCCAG
This sequence comes from uncultured Sphingomonas sp., assembly GCA_902806295.1. Taxonomy (GTDB): domain Bacteria; phylum Pseudomonadota; class Alphaproteobacteria; order Sphingomonadales; family Sphingomonadaceae; genus Sphingomicrobium. The sequence continues at coordinate 2,969 of CADCWB010000253.1, forward strand.
CGCCACTTCGGCCACCCGCTGGAAGTCGACATGCGATGTCAGATCCTGTTCGCCGGGGTGATCGAGCACGGCGGTGAGGCGATGATCCTTCATCGATTGGAAGGTATCGCCTGGGCCGCTGCGAGCGAAGCCATAGTCGATGATCAGCGCTACGCCGCCGAGCGCCACCAGCCTCCCGCCAAGTGCCCGCACGGCCTGGTCGCGCGCCGGTGAGCTTTCCACGATCTCGCCGTCGCGATCGAACGCCAGTCCGCCGCCCGCGGCAATCACCCGTCGCTCCACGCCCTCGACATGCTGGCGGATCGGCAGCGCGTCGAGGAACTCGTTGCCGACGATCAGCAACGGCTTGTCGCCGGGCAGGTCCTCGATCCTCTCGTGCCATGCTGCGCCGGGCACAGCCGCGGCCTGCACGCCGCGCAGGGTCTGGCTGGTCTCGACGAAGTGGATCGGCGGGAGCAGTCCAGCGGCGCGCAGGACCCTTAGCGCATCGCTCGCCAGCGTGCCGCGTCCTGGGCCGAGCTCGACATAGCGGACCTCCGGACGGCCGGCACGGACCCATACATCCGCCAGCGCGGCGCCGACCATCTCACCAAACATCTGGCTCATCTCGGGCGCCGTGGTGAAATCGCCCGCCAGTCCAAGCGGATCGCGCGTCGTATAATAATGATCGTTGCAGGCCTGCATGAAGGCTTCGACCGAGATCGAACCCTCAGTGCGGATCCGATCGAGCAGGGCGCTTTGGAGTCGGGTCAGGCGACGCTCTCCGCGCCCAGGATCGGCTCGACCCGCTGCCGCCGCCCCTTGGCCGTGGCCATGAGATAGGCCCCGCCGAGAATCATCGGTACGCACAGCCATTGGCCCATGTGCAGACCCGTGGTGCGGGCGAACTCGACCAGGTGGGCATCAGGTTCGCGGACGAACTCAACGGCGAAGCGGAACAGGCCGTAGAACAGCAGAAAAGCTCCGACCAACTTGCCCGGCTCGTAGCGGGCGCGGGTTTTCCAGAACAGCCAAGCGAGGATGGCGAACAGCGCGATGCCCTCCAGCAACGCTTCGTACAATTGGCTCGGATGACGCGGCGGGCCGAGCGTCGTCACGCCGGCGATAAGCTCTGGGAACCGCACCGCCCACGGAACGCTGGTCGGCGCGCCCCAAAGCTCGGCATTGACGAAGTTGGCCAAGCGCCCGGTGAACAGCCCGATCGGCACCACGCAGGCGACATAATCGTGCAGCCGCAGCCACTGGAGCTTCTGCTTCCAAGCCAGGTACATGATGCCCAGGCTGGTGCCGATCACGCCGCCGTGGAAGCTCATGCCCCCATCCCATAGCTTTACGATCTCCAGCGGGTTCTCGAGATAGAAGCCGGGCCGGTAGAACAGGACGTAGCCCAACCGTCCGCCCAGGATCACGCCCAACGCCGCATAGAAGACCAGGTCGTCGGCGTGACGGCGAGCCAGCGGCGCACCCGGCTCCCGAATCAGGCGAAGCATGTACCAGTAGCCGAGGAAGATGCCGGCGAGATAGGCCAGGCTGTACCAGCGCAGCTCAAAGAAGCCGAGGTCCAGCGCCACGGGAGAGAGGTGGAGATCCGTCCAGGCGATCCCGCCGGTGGGTGCTGCAGTGGTCATCGAAATCTCTTCCCCCCTTGGGCTCGCCGCCTCATAAGAGTGCCGGGTCTAAACGCCAAGGAGAGCCGAGAAGATGCCGAGTGAACTCGACCAACGCTACGACGCAGTGTTGGCCGCGGTCACGGGACCGGGCGGACGAGTGGTGCTGGGCAAGGACGAGGCCGGGCGAACGGTCGTCGGCAACTTACCTCCGACGCTGCCGAGCTTCTTCAAGGCTTTTTGTGCGCTGAATGGGCAGGTGGAAGCGGTGATTGCCGGGGCGGAGCGGCTGACCTTCGCGGACCTCGACCGAATTTCGGACGATCTCGCGCCGGCTCTGGTGGCGCACCACGGCATCCAGAAAGGCGACCGCGTCGGCATCGCGATGCGCAATTGCCCGAGTTGGATCTTGAGCTACATGGCCGTGGTCAAGGCCGGCGGTATCGCGACGCTGCTCAACGGCTGGTGGCAGGCGCACGAACTGCTTCATGCGCTTGAGCTGACCGACCCCAAGCTGCTTATTGCCGATGGGCCGCGCGCCCAGCGCATTGCGGCGGCGTGCGGGCCCTGGCCGCTCGTGACCCTCCCGGTGGAACAGCCGCACTCCGTCGCACTGCAGCCGCTGCTGCGGGAAGGCACAAGGTCCGCTGCCGCGCTGCCGGAGATCGGTCCGGAGGACGATGCGACGATCCTGTTCACCTAGGGCTCGACCGGCGAAGCCAAGGGCGCATTGTCGACCCACAAGGCGGTGACGCAGGGGGTGTACACCTACGCCACGTCGCTGATGTGCCTGCTTGGCATCATGCAAAGCCAAGGTCGCGAGCCCGCCAATCCGCCGCGCACGCTGGTCAATGTGCCGTTGTTCCATGTGACGGGCGAAGTGCCGGTGCTGCTGAACAGCTTCGTCGTGGGTCGGGGCATGGTGCTGATGCCGAAGTGGGACCCGGGCGAGGCGCTGCGCCTAATCGAGGCAGAGAAGATCACCTACTTCGTCGGCGTTCCGACCATGAGCCTGGAATTGATGAACCACCCCGAGCGCGACAAGTATGATCTGTCGACGCTGACCGACATCGCGGCCGGCGGCGCGCCGCGGCCGGTCGCGCACGTTCAGCGATTGAAGGACAGCTTCACCGAAGCGCAGCCCGCCCTGGGTTACGGGCTGACCGAGACCAACGCCGTCGGCTGCGGCAACTACTGGCAGAATTACACGGACAAGCCCGCCTCGACCGGCCGCGCCCTCCCTTATGTGGAGCTGGCGATCCTTGGAGCCCACGACGCGCGCCTCGGCCTTGGTGAGCGCGGCGAAGTGGCCATCCGCTCCGCGGCCAACATCAAGGGCTATTGGCGCGATCCGGACGCGACCGCTGCGGCGTTCACCGCCGACGGGTTCTTCAAGACGGGCGATATCGGCTACCTCGACGAGGACGGCTATCTGTTCATCGTCGATCGCAAGAAGGACATCATCATCCGCGGCGGCGAGAATATCAGCTCCGCCGAAGTCGAAGCCGCGATTTATTCGTGCGAGAGCGTCAAGGAAGCCGCGGTGTTCGGTGCTCCCGACGAGCGGCTGGGCGAGGTCGCGGTAGCCGTCGTGTTGGCGGCCGACGGCACGGACCTGGGGGAAGACGAGCTGCGGGACTTCCTCGGCCAGCGCCTTGCCAGCTTCAAGATCCCGAGCCGCTTCATCTGGGCGTCCGGCGCCTTGCCGCGGCTGGGCACCGGCAAGATCGACCGGGTGGCGCTGAAGGCCCGCTACGCCGCTTGAAGTTCGACCGGCGCACGCTGCTGGTCGGCGGCGGCGCCGGCGTTGGCCTGGTGGTCGCCTGGAGCCTGTGGCCCCGCGCCTATGCCTCCGGGCTGCTTACTCGAGACGGCGAGCAGCTGTTCGGTCATTTCCTCAAGATCGGCACGGACGGCCGGGTCACGGTCGCGGTGCCGCAGGTCGAGACGGGCCAGGGTGTGTGGACGACCCTGCCGCAACTGCTGGCGGATGAATTGGGAGCGGCCTGGGACAGCGTCGGGGTGGAGCCAGCTCCGGCCGGGCCGATGTATGACAATAGGCTGGCGGCAATCATCACCAAAGGCCGGGTCACTGCTGAAGCCACCTCGGTGCGTGCGTTCTCCGCTCGGTTGCGCGAAGCGGGCGCCACCGCGCGCAGCCTGCTCTGTGCGGCGGCCGCACGCCAGTGGGGGGTGTCCGCGGCGGAGTGCGACACGGCCGACGGCTTTGTCGTGCACGAACACAAGCGCCTGCCGTTCGGGGCGTTAGCCGAAGCGGCAGCGTCGCTCAGTCCGCCCAAGCGGCCACCCTTACGAGCGACCGGATCCGGCAAGCTTGTCGGCCAGTCGCTTGCTCGGCTCGACGGACCGCCGAAGGTCGACGGCAGCCTGCGTTTTGCCGGGGACGTTCGCTTGCCCAAGCTCCTGTTTGCCGCAGCCCGCCTTGGGGACCTTGCGGGTCACCGGGGTGGACCCGGGGTGCACAGCGGCGATGGGTGGATCGCCGCCATTGGTGCGACAAGTTGGGCGGCCGAGCAGGCGCTGGCGGCCGCCGAGCCGCGCTTCACCGCGCCACCCCTTGGCGACGATGAAGCGATCGACCGCATTTTGGCGGAAACGCTGGAGGCTCGCGAGTTTTCTGAGCGGCGTCGCATCGGCGAGGGCGCCCTCCGCGGGCGCACCGCTAGCGCCGAGTACAGCATGGCCCCGCTGCTGCACCTGGGCCTGGAACCGCTGACGGCCACGGCCAGGCTGCAAGGCAGCAAGCTGGAACTGTGGGTACCTACCCAGGCACCGGACGCAACCCGTGCCATCGTCGCCAAGGCAGCGGGACTGGCGCCGGGTGATGTGCTCCTCTTCCCCATGCCGGTCGGCGCACCCGATGGCCGGGCGCTTCACGCCGATGCGGCGCCTGTAGCTGCCGCGCTCGCGCGTAAGCTTGGCCGCCCGGTGCAGGTCACAGTCGCTCCCGCCTGGTCACGGCGCGCGGCACGGCCGCTACCGCCAGCGCGGGCGCGGCTGCGGGCGCAGTTGGGACCGGACAACCGCTTGCTCGGCTGGCATGCACGGACCGCAGGCCGCGCCGATGCGGCCTTTCCTTATGCGATCCCGAACGTGCTGATCGAACAGGCTGAAGCGGACCGCCCTCTCGCTCAAGCCTATATGCGCGGGGGAGATCAGCTGTTACCCACCTTTGCTCGCGAAAGCTTCGTGGACGAGCTGGCCCGTCGCAACGGCTTCGAGCCGCTGGCCTATCGCATCGCGATGCTGGCCGGCGAACCGCGCCTGGCGCGAGTGCTGGCAGCTGCGGCGGCGATCGGCGGGTGGGACGGCGGCGGGCCGGGCAGCAGCATGGGGCTGGCCTGCCACGCGGCTTGCGGCAGCTTCATCGCCCTGCTCGCCAGCGCCACGGTCGGTGCCGACGGGCGGGTGCAGGTGGATCGCTTGGTGGCTGCGGTGGACTGCGGGCAGATGACCAATCCCGGCCTGGTGCGGCAGCAGGTCGAAGGCAATCTGCTCGGCGCGCTGGCGCTGGTGACCGGACCACGGGCAAGCTTCCGCCAGGGCATGCCGGTCGGCGGGAGCTCGGCCGCCCCACGGATGCGCGGCACGCCGGCGATCACCGTGGAGACCATCCCCAGCACCGCGCCGGCGGGCGGGCTGAGTGGCCTGCCAATGGCCGTATTGGCGCCGGCCGTCGCCAACGCCATTGCGGCCGCGACCGGGCGCCGCTTGCGCTCCCTTCCGCTGGACCCGATCTCCGCCGCATGAACCCGCCCACCGACCATCCCGCCATCCCGCCGCGCAAGGTCGGCGTGCTGCTGATCAACCTCGGCACACCCGACTCGCCCGAGGCGCCCGCTGTGCGCCGCTACCTCGCCGAGTTCCTGTCGGATCGCCGGGTGATCGAGATCCCGCCGATCGCGTGGAAGCCGATCCTGCACGGCATCATCCTGCGCACCCGCCCCGCCAAGTCCGCGCACGCCTACCAGCAGGTCTGGACCGAGGAAGGCTCGCCGCTCGCGGCGATCACGGCCCGGCAGGCGGCGGCGCTGCAGGGCGCCTGGGGCGACGGCGTGGTCGTCGACTGGGCGATGCGGTACGGCAACCCAGGCATCCGGCCGGCCATCGACAAGCTGGTCGCGGCGGGGGTCGAACGTCTGCTCGTCGCTCCGCTCTATCCGCAATATTGCGCGGCGACGACCGCCACTGCCAACGACACGGTGTTCGGCTTGCTATCCGAGATGCGCTGGCAACCGGCTCTACGCACCCTGCCGCCCTACCATGACCACCCCTCCTACATCGGCGCCTTGCAGGCCGATCTGGAGGCGCAGCTTGCGAAGCTGGATTTCACGCCGGACCGGCTGCTGCTGAGTTTTCACGGCATGCCGGAGCGCACGTTGCACAAGGGCGATCCCTACCATTGCCACTGCCGCAAGACCGCCCGCCTGCTGGCCGAGCGCATGGCGATCCCGATCGACACCGCCTTTCAGTCCCGGTTCGGGCGCGCCAAGTGGCTGGAGCCATCCACGGAGGACGTGCTTGCCGCTTACCCGGCGCAGGGCGTCAAGAAGCTCGCCATCGCCGCGCCCGGCTTCTCCGCCGACTGTATCGAGACCATCGAGGAACTCGGCATTCGTGGCCGGGAGACCTTCGAGGTGGCCGGCGGGACTCACTTCGCGCGGCTCGACTGCCTGAACGATCGGGAAGCCGGGATTACCATGTTGAAGGCAATCGTCAGCCGCGAGCTTGCCGGGTGGGCGGAGCCTGCCTAGTCTCCCCTTGAGGAAGAGGAGAGAGACATGGCGCGAGTTGCAATCGTCACCGGCGGGACGCGTGGAATCGGCGAGGCGATCAGCGTCGCCCTCAACGATCTGGGCTTCACCGTTGCTGCCAACTTTGCCGGCAACGATGAGCGCGCCCGGGCCTTTACCCAGCGGACCAGCATTCGTGCGTTTAAGTGGGACGTGTCCGACCATGCCGCCTGCGTGGAGGGCGTCCGCCAGGTCGAGGCGGAGGTCGGACCCGTCGACGCCTTGGTCAACAACGCCGGCATCACCCGCGACACGACCATGAAGCGGATGGACCATGCCAAGTGGCAGGAGGTCATCGACACCAATCTCGGCGGCTGCTTCAACATGGCCAAGGCGGTGTGGGACGGAATGACGGCGCGCAGTTATGGCCGGATCGTCAATATCGGCTCGATCAACGGCCAGGCCGGTCAATATGGCCAGGTCAACTATGCCGCGGCAAAGTCCGGCATCCACGGCTTTACCAAAGCCCTGGCGCAGGAAGGTGCACGGACCGGGATTACCGTCAACGCCATCGCCCCAGGCTACATCGACACGGACATGGTCGCTGCGGTGCCCGAGGACGTGCTGGGCAAGATCGTTGCCCGCATACCGGTCGGCCGGCTCGGACGAGCCGACGAGATTGCGCGGGGAGTGGCGTTCCTGGTCGATGAGAACGCCGGCTTCGTTACGGGATCGACCTTGTCCATCAATGGTGGCCAGCACATGTACTGAGGCGTGCAGGAAACGCTCAGCTACTCCCCGCCGGTCAAGCGATCGGTCCTGATCGCGGGTCATCAGACCAGCATCAGTCTCGAGCCGATCTTCTGGAGCGCGCTGGAGATTGCCGCGCGCGACGCCGGGCTGCCGGTGAATGCGCTGGTCGCCGAGATTGATGAAGCGCGAATGACGGTAGCGGAGCCGCCGAACCTGACCAGCGCCATTCGCCAGTGGCTATTTGGACGCGCGCTCGGCGGTTGAGATTATCGCCGCGGCAAAGCGCGGCTTGGCTTGTTCCGCGCAGTGCAGGAACAGCGCCGGTTCGATCAGTTCAAGCTCGATGATCTGCAACGCGCCATCAATGCCGACCACCATGTCGACCCGGGCATAGACCGCCTCGGCCGGAGCTTGCGCCAGGGCCGCGCGGGCAAGCTCGACAGCGCCGGCGGGCGGCTCGCAGGCGACCGTCTCACCGCCGAAGTTCGGCTGGACCCGGAAGTCGCCGGCCTTGGGGCGCTTCACCACGCAATGGCTGATCTCGCCGCCGAACAGGATTAGCGAATATTCGCCCGTGCCAGAGATCGAGGGGAGGAAGGGCTGGATCATCATCCGCTCGCCATGCACCTCCATCGGCACATGCGCGCCCTCGCCTTCGCGCAGCCGGAAGGTGCCGCTCGCTCCGGCCGAGACCGGCGGCTTGACCACCACCTCGTCCGTGCCGAGCGTCCTGAACGCTGCCGCTAGCGCCGCTTCGTTCAGGTGATCGACCTCCAGGGTCGGCACAGTCGGGACGCCGGCTGCGCCGAGGCCGGCGAGATAGGCCTTGTCGCTGTTCCATCTAAGCACGGCGGGCGGATTGATGACGGGCGTAGCTTCCGCCTCGAAGCGATCGAGCAGCGCCAGCCACTCCGCATAGCGCAGGTGATAACCCCAGGCGACCAGTGGCAGCACGAGGTCGAACGGGCTCACGTCGCCAACCGCCGTCCACGGCCGGGACGCGACCTCGGCGCCGGCCGCACGCAGCGCTTCGGCCTCGACGTGGAACGCCCAGGCGAACGGTTCCGGAAAGGCCGGATCGGGCGTGAGCAGCAGCAGGTGCATCAGCGGGTGAGCAGGATGCGGGCCTGGTTGGCGACCTGCGCCAGCATCGGCACACTTGGAGTTCCACTCGCTCGTGCCCGGGCGACCATGGCGCGGAATTGCTCCAGGCGCGCAGAATGCCGCTCGCACCAGCGCTCCACCGCGCCCTCCAGATCGTCGCTACGAGTGCGCGACATCCAGTCGAGCCGCAGTTGCTCGAATTCGCGGGCCAAGCCGGCGACCAGCAACCGTTCCCATTGGTCGGCTGGAGCGAAGCTGCCGATCTGGCCCATCGCCCAGTCCAGCCCCAGCTCTTCACCAAGCTTTACATAAGCCTGCGTCAGCTTGAGCTCGTCGGCTCCCTTGCGCGCAGCAAGCGCAACGACCCCGAACACGCCGTCGAGCTCATAGAGCTTGACGAGCCCGCGGGTGATCTCTGGCGTCGCGCCCAGCCCTTGCAGCCGTTCGGCCCGCGTTGCAGCTTCCTGCCGCACTTCCTCGCGGATGATGGTGCGGGCCGCGGCGTTGATCTTGTTGAGGCCGGGTTCGAGCAGTTCGACCAGCTTGCCGACGTTGGTTTCGCCGCTGCTGGCGCGCAGAATGTCGGCCACGTGCGAGCGTACGCTTTGGGCCGCGACCGCGAACAGCTCCATGCGGGCCGCTTCGCCGACATTCACGCTATCGATGCGTGCCCACAAGACATCGAGCTGCAGGAGCCGTTCTGCCGCCAGGAAGGCGACCACGACCTGATCGAGCGAGGATCCTTCCTCCTCCGTCATGTCCAGCGCGATGCTTGGCCCCAGCCGATTGACAAAGCGGTTGGCGACCTTGGTGGCGAGGATCTCATGCCGCAGCCGATGGGCCAGGATGGCATCGGCGTGCTGGCTTCGCATCGGGCCGGGGAAAGCCGCCAGCAGCTGGTCATGCATCAGCGGATCGTCGGCGAGGCGCAGGCCGACCGTGGCTTCCTTGAGGCTGATCTTGGCCAGGCTCAGTAGCACGGACAGCTCCGGCCGGGTCAGGCCGCGGCTGTCGGACACGCGCCGGAGCAGCACATCGCTGGTTTCCAGCCCCTCCACCCGGCGGTCGAGTCGGCCGCTTGCTTCTAGCAGCTCCAGCGTACGGACCTGGGCGGGCACTCCCGCTGCGCCTCCGCTCTCGGCGATGGACAGCGCCAGTGTCTGCAGGCGGTTGTCCTCCAGCACCAAATGCCCGACCTCGTCGGTCATTCCGGCCAGCAGGACGTTGCGGTCTTCCAGCGACAGCCGCCTTTCGCGCATCTCGCGGTTGAGCGGGATCTTGATGTTGACCTCATTGTCCGAGCAATCGACGCCGGCCGAATTGTCGATGAAGTCGGTGTTGATCCGTCCACCGCCCGCTGCGAACTCGATCCGTGCCGCCTGGGTGATCGCCAGGTTCGCGCCTTCGCCGATGACCTTGGCGCGCAGCTCCTTAGCGTCCGCACGCAACGTGTCGTTAGCGGGGTCGCCGACCTGACCATGCGACTGGGCCGAGCCTTTCACATAGGTTCCGATGCCGCCAAACCAGAGCAGGTCCACGCGCGCCTTGAGGATGGCATTGATCAGGCTGGTCGGATCGGTAACCTCGACCTGCAGCCCGAGCAGCTCGCGGGCCTCCCGCGTCAACTCGACCTGCTTCTGACTGCGCGGCACGATCAACGCGCCCGGACTGAGTAGCGTTCGGTCGTAATCGTCCCAGCTAGATCGCGGCAGCTCGAACAAGCGCTGCCGTTCATTGAAGCTGTCGGCCGGGTCGGGCGTGGGATCGATGAAGATGTGGCGGTGGTCGAAGGCCGCGACGAGCTTGAGGCACTTGCTTAACAGCATGCCGTTGCCGAACACGTCGCCCGACATGTCCCCGCAGCCGGCCACAGTGATCGGCTGGCTCTGCACGTCCACGCCCATCTCGCGGAAATGCCGCTGTACGGAGACCCATCCGCCTTTGGCGGTGATGCCCATCGCCTTGTGATCGTAGCCGTTCGACCCACCCGACGCGAACGCATCCCCCAACCAGAAGCCACGCTCCAGCGCGATGGCGTTGGCGACGTCGGAGAAGGTGGCCGTGCCCTTGTCGGCCGCGACCACAAAATAGGGATCGTCCCCATCGTGGATCACCACCCCTTCGGGATGCACCACTTTGTCGTCGACGATGTTGTCGGTGACCGACAGCAGCGAGCGGATAAAGATGCGGTAACTCTCTGTGCCTTCCGCCAGCCAAGCGTCGCGGTTGGTCGGGGAGGGCAGCTGCTTGGGGTAGAAACCACCCTTAGCGCCAGTCGGCACGATCACCGCGTTCTTGACCAGCTGCGCCTTCATCAGGCCCAGGATTTCCGTGCGGAAGTCGTCCCGCCGGTCGGACCAACGCAGGCCGCCGCGGGCGATCGGACCGCCACGCAAATGGATGCCCTCGATCCTCGGTGAGTAGACCCAGATCTCGCGATACGGAATCGGCGCGGGCAGGCCCGGCACCTTGGTGGGGTCGAGCTTGAACGCCAATGCTTCCTGCGCCGCCGGAGCAAAGGCGTTGGTGCGCAAGGTCGCCTCGACCACGCTGCGGAACAGGCGCAGGATGCGGTCGTCGTCGATCGCCTTGACGTCGGCCAGCGCGTCATCAAGCGTCGTTCGCTGCTCGGTGATCGCTTGCTCACGCTTGGCCAACTCCGGCCGGTGCGCAGCGGTGAACTGGCCGATCAGCGCCTGAGTCGCCGCCGGCGAGCGGCGTAGCGCGTCGACTACGGTGACCAAGCCGTAAGCCACGCCCGTCTGGCGCAGATAACGGAACCAGGCGCGCAACCAGACCACCGGCTGCGGATCGAGTCCGGCGAACAGCACCAGCTGGTTGAACTCGTCGTTCTCCGCCTGTCCCTCGAGCACCGCGGCGATCGCCTGCTCGATCACCTGCGCGCGGCCCAGAATAGCCTCGACATCGCAGCCGTCAGCAAGCTCGACCCGGAAATCGTGAATGTAGCCAAGCGCTCCGCCGCGGACCTCCGTTGGGATCTCCTCCAGCACGCGAAAGCCGAAGTTCTCCAGCACCGGCACGGCGGATGAGAGCGGGATCAGGCTGTCGAGCGCATAGATCTTGAGCCGCAACTCGGCCGCGTCCCCGGCTCCGGCGCGGTAAAAGCGCACACCCCGCGCCGCGTTGCTGGCCAGACCGGTCAGCCGCAAAATATCGTCGGCGGCGTCCGCCGGCTCGCTCGAAGCCTTGTAGGCTTCTGGAAAGGCTTCATCGACGAAGGTCAGGCCAAGCCGGGTTCCGCGGCCCGAGCCCACCCGCTCGATCAAAGCTTCCTCGACGCTCGGCTGCCATCCACGCACCATGGCGTGCAGGCGAGCATTGAGGGCGGACACGTCTGGCAGGTCGCTGGCCGGATCGATGTAGAGGGTATAGCGGATCAGGGCGAGATCGCCTTCGCCGAGCTCGACCGACCAGCTGGTGATTGGCTTGCCGACCGCTTCCTCCAGCATCGCGCCGATCTGGAGCCGCCGCCGGGTACTGAGGTCGTCGCGCGGCAGCCAGACAAAGGCGAACAGATGACCCTTGAGGATGGACCGGACCAGAACCAGCGCCGGGCGCGGGCGATCGGCCAGCGACATGGCGGTCATCGCCAGCTCCTGCACGCTGTCGTCGGTCAGGTTGATCAGCAGGTCGCGGGGCAGCGACGATACCGAATGGCGCAGCGCCTTGCCCGAGTGGCCCCGCGGATCGAAGCCGAGGCGACGGTCCAATTCTTCTAGTCGGCGGCGCAGGATCGGCACGTCTTCGGTTGGGTGGATCAGCGCCTGGCTGGTCCACAGCCCGGCATAAACGCCGATACCGTTGATCCCGCCTTCATCGCGGATCGGAACCACCACCAGGTCCATCGGCACGCGCCGGTGCACAGCCGACTTGCGCTCGGCCTTGGCCAGCAAAGGCTCCTGCCCGCCGGCCTCGAAGTAACGCATCGCTCCAAGGGCGCCGCCCTGATCGGTCGGAGCTCCGGGAATACGGAAAATTCCAAGCGTCTCGGTCGGCACTGCGCCCGGCCGCTCCACCTCGAAGCCGAGCAGCGTCATCGCCCCTTCCGCGAACCAGCGCATCAGCTCGGCACCCTCCGGATCCTGCACCCGGTCGGCGTCGGCATGCATCCGGCTCTGGAGTGCGCGCCAGTCAGCCACGGCCAAACGGACTTCGTCGAGCACCTGCCGCAGTTCGGCCACCAGTTCCTGCCGGGTACGCGCGTCGGCGCGGTCGACCTCGATGTACATGATCGACTCTCGCCGGCCGGCTTCATCGCACAGCGGCTCGACCGCCTGCAGCTCGCCGCCCTTGCTGCGCGTGACGCACACCACGGGGTGCAGCAGACGGTGAATGGTCAGGTGCCGCGCGGCAATGGCGTTGGCGACGCTGTCAACGAGGAACGGCATGTCGTCGTTGACGATCGCCAGGCGCATTCGGCGAAAGCCCGCCTCGGCTCCCCCGCGCGATTCAAGCCGGACGACCGGAGTGCCAGGTTGCCGCTCGCGCGCTGTGTCGAGAAGGAAAGCCGCGGCCGCGGCCTGTTCGTCCGCCGAAAAACCGGCCGTTTCACCGGGCAAGGCGCCAAGCGTCAGGACATCGCGCAGCGCGTCTTCAAGGGACTGCGCCACGCGCTTGGTTGCCGACATTGCTCGCTTAACTCCGCCGCTGTCTGGAAGGTCGGCGGCGCTATAGACCCCTGCTCATCGGAGGGACAACCCTTGGGCGGCTACTCAAACTGTCGCGCGCCGCAGAGCCTTGTCGAGCATCGTGGGGTCGCTGACGGCGGCCACGGGCGCAACCAGGCCGGTCGCATCGCGGCGAACCAGCACCAGAGCGAACTCACCGTTGCCTGCTAGGCTGTCGAGCGAGCGAACCTCCGCTGCGCGCAACCGGGTGAAGGCCTTGTCGCGCCAGCCGCCGGTCGTGCCATTGGGCTTGCGCAACCTGCGCTCGGCCTCGACCAGTGCCTTGAGACCGCCGGGCTGGCCTTCCATGAAGGACAGGAACTCGCCGGACGCGACCTGCTGCCGCGCAGCAAAGGACAGGGCGGCCGCATATTCGGTTAACCGCGCCTTGTCGTAATCGGCACCGAACACGAGCTTGGCGATGGCGGTCATCGGCGCGCGTGCCTGGGGGACGATGGCGGCGTCGTCGAGTAGTTGTTGATAATCAGCCGGAGCCGAGATCGCCGCGCAGGCGAAATCGTAGGCCAGCGCAAGCGCACGATAGAGCGCCTGGCGGCTACGTCCGTCGGCCGCCTTCGCATCTTCGGCCGTTGCACGAGCGGCGGTCAGCCATTCGTTGAGGGTTGCTTCCTCTGCTGCCTGCAACACTTCCGGGTCGGCCAGCGGCCCATCCTGCCAGGCGATGTGCTCGGCTTCGGCTCGTGGCTCCTCAAATAGCTGCTCCATCGTCAGCGGCAATTCTTCTAGCTCTTCTTCGAGCTCGAGCGGTGGAAGATTGGGGATGAGCACGGCAGTGGGGTCGGACGTCGGCGCCGTCTCCTCAACCTCCTTTTCCGACCAGGTGAACACGCCATAAATGAAATCGATCGTGTCGCCGTCGGACGAGAACGGCATCAGAATGCCGCGATAGCAGTGTCCGGTACCGCGCTGATTGACGAAATCGGCCTCGATCCCGACCGGAGCGCGGCTATCGAGGATCTGGGGATAATAGTTGGTCAGCCTGGCCAGCAGCGAGCCGGCCGGCACCTCCGCCATGCTCTCCACCTCCGGGTCGAGGTCGCATTCGCGCCGGATGGCGGCGCCCACATAAGCAGTGGTCGGATTGGCGGCGCCAGCGGTGAAATCCAGCAGCACACTGTTCTTCGCGAACTCGGCGACGCTGGCCGGTTCGAGGTCTTCAATGGAGGGAAAATCGCGGCCGTTGAGCAGTGAGGCCCAATAGTTGAAGGCGCAGACCTGCAGCCGGCGCTCATCGGCGCTGACCGGCTCCTCAACCACCTCGGTCGGATGGCTGCCGTAGGCAGGCTCGAAGTCACTCGCCAGTTCGCGAAAACTATCCATGCTGGGTCCAATCCGCTCCAGGTTGCACCTCGACATGGCATGAAGAGCGTTAATAAAGCGTTGAACATGTTTGTGAGCACGGCTGGACTCGGATGAGAGTCGGTTCGTCGCAGCCCACGAATCCGGTTCGGCGCGTGGGCGTTCAGAGCGCGTGAGTCCCTCGAGCCTGATCAGCGGCGCGCGCTACTGGCCTGACGAGCGAGCGCTGGAGCTGTGCTTCACGGGCGGGCGGCGCTATCTCTATCTGGGCGTACCCGCGAGCGTCGCGGAGGACTTCACCCGTTCGATGTCCATGGGACGCTACTTCAACGAAGCGATCAAGGGGCGCTTCACCTGCCATGAACTGGCGAGCGAGGCCGTTCCGCGCCGCCGCCGCCGAGCCGCCAACGACTGATCTGCTTTTGGCACAGGCGGAACCTGCCTCACCAGCATTCGTTTCGCCCCCATAACAGGGAGTGGAATTATTCACATGGCAGACGATCTGAACAACGACGGCATTCGCGACCGGGACACGACGGTCGAGCGGACCACCATTGTCGACACAGGCGGCGACCGCGGCAGCGGCGGGGTAATCTCGGTCGTCCTGCTGATCCTGGTGCTACTGGTGCTGGCCTTCCTGTTCCGCGATCAGCTCGGGTTCGGCGGCGACCGGACGGAGATCAGCGTTCCGGACAAGATCGACATCAACGTCAATTGATGCTGGACTGACGAGAAAGCCCGCATCCACGCCGGTCGAACCAGCGTGCGTACGGGTTTTCTCTTGTTGCCGGGGGGCGTAGAGCGGCGGTCATGCTGAGCAACTCATCCCCCGCTTACCTGACCGGCTTCGGCGGGCACTTCGCTACCGAGGCAGTATCGGGCGCCCTGCCGCAAGGTCGCAACAGTCCGCAACGGCCGGCGTTTGGTCTCTACGCCGAGCAACTGTCCGGCACTGCCTTCACCATGGCCCGGCACGAGAACCGCCGCAGCTGGCTGTACCGGATGCGGCCCAGCGCCGATCATCGCCCGTTCGTCCGCTACGACCGTGCGCCGCGCTTCAAGGCCGAAGCTGGGGCGGAGCCGCTTGCCCCCAACCGCTTGCGCTGGGACCCCATCGCCGAGCCTGCCCCCGGGACCGACTTCGTCGATGGCCTGACCACCGCCGTGTTCAACCGCTCGCCGGCCGAGCTG
Source organism: uncultured Sphingomonas sp. (assembly GCA_902806295.1). Taxonomy (GTDB): domain Bacteria; phylum Pseudomonadota; class Alphaproteobacteria; order Sphingomonadales; family Sphingomonadaceae; genus Sphingomicrobium. Next base: position 18,386 of record CADCWB010000253.1, read on the forward strand.
GAAGGTGTCGCCGTCCACCTTTATGCCGCCAACGCCGACATGACCGACCGGGTGTTCGTCTCGGCCGACGGCGAACTGCTGATCCTCCCGCAGCAAGGGCGGCTCGACATATTGACCGAACTCGGCCGGCTGGAAATTGCCCCCGGACAGGTCGCGCTGGTGCCGCGCGGCGTGCGCTTCCGGGTGATGCTGCCGGACGGAGCGGCGCGCGGCTACGTTGCGGAAAACTATGGCGCTCCCTTCCGCCTACCCGATCTTGGGCCAATCGGTGCCAATGGCCTGGCGAATCCACGCGACTTCGAAACGCCGGTCGCCTGGTTCGAGGATCGGGACGAGCCGACCGAGGTGGTGCAGAAGTACGGCGGTGAGCTGTGGACCACCACGCTCGACCATTCGCCGCTGGACGTCGTCGCCTGGCACGGCAACCTCGCGCCCTACCGCTACGACCTGGCCCACTTCAACGCGATCGGCAGCGTCAGCTTCGACCATCCCGACCCGTCGATCTTCACCGTGCTGACCTCGCCATCAACGGTGCACGGCCGGGCCAACGTCGACTTCGTCATCTTTCCACCACGCTGGATGGTGGGCGAGGATACCTTCCGCCCGCCCTGGTTCCACCGCAACGTCATGAGTGAGTGCATGGGCCTGCTGACCGGTGCCTATGACGCCAAGGCCGAGGGCTTCGCACCGGGCGGACTGTCGCTCCACAATCTGCTGAGCGGGCACGGACCCGATGTCGACACCTGGCGCAAGGCGTCGGAGGCGGAACTGAAGCCGCACAAGATCGAGGGCACCATGGCCTTCATGATCGAAAGCTGCTGGCCGTTACAGGTTACCGCCGAAGCGCTCGGCCGGGCGCAGAGCGACTACGACCTCGCCTGGGCCGATTTCCCCAAGGCGCAATTGCCGTGAGCCGGCTCGATCACACCCACGACCCGGCCCTTATCAGTTGGGTTGAGAGCGCCAACCGCCACTGCGACTTCCCCATCCAGAATCTGCCGCTCGGCGCCTTCTCGGCTGAGGGACAGGCGCGCCGAATAGGTGTGGCGATCGGCGATTTCATCCTCGACCTGACCGCCATTGGCGATCTGCTGGATGAGGATTGGCGCGAGGATTTGTCACTGCCCGTGCTCAACGCCTGGCTGGCGCGTGGGCCGGCCGACCACACGGCGCTCCGCCATCGCCTGTCCGAGTTGCTAAGTGACCAGCGCTACCGCGACGATGTCGAAGCCGCGCTGATCGGCCAGTCGGAGGCGACCACCTACCTGCCGTGCATCGTCGGCGACTACACCGACTTCTATGTCGGCATTTACCACGCCACCAACGTCGGCCGGCAGTTTCGCCCCGACCAGCCGCTGCTGCCCAACTATAAATATGTGCCGATCGGCTATCACGGTCGAGCATCGAGCGTGCGGGTGTCGGGCGAGCCGGTGATCCGCCCAGCGGGCCAGCGCAAGCCGCCGGACGCCGAGGTGCCGGAATATGGTCCGTCGCGCCGACTCGACTACGAGCTGGAACTCGGCCTGTGGATCGGGCGCGGCAACCGGCTGGGTGAGCCGATTCCGATCGGCGAAGCCACTGACCATATCGCCGGCTATTGCCTGCTCAACGACTGGTCCGCGCGCGATCTGCAGGCGTGGGAGTATCAGCCGCTGGGACCGTTCCTGGCGAAGAACTTTCTGACGAGCGTCTCGCCCTGGGTGGTCACCGCCGACGCGCTGATACCGTTCCGCGTCTCCGCCATGAAGCGGCCGAAAGGCGACCCCGAGCCCTTGCCCTACTTGCGTGACGACGATCCGGCACCCGGCCTAGGCCTGACCATCGAGGCGCTGATCTCGACCGAGCAGATGCGTGCCGGGGGCCTTCCGCCGCACCGGCTAAGTCACGGCGATGCGGCTGCCGCCATGTACTGGAGCGCCGCTCAGATTGTCGCGCACCACAGCAGCAACGGCTGCAATCTCCAGCCCGGCGATCTGATCGGCACCGGCACGCTGTCGGTCGACAACGATGATGGTCTGGGCTCGCTGCTGGAAATCAGTCGTGGCGGCAAACAACCGATCACGCTGCTGAGCGGTGAGACCCGTAGTTTCCTGGAGGACGGCGACGAGCTGATCCTGACTGCTCGGGCCAAGGCCGAGGGCGCCGTGCCGATCGGTTTTGGCGACTGCCGGGGCGTCGTTGTGGGAGTGAGTTGATGCGTCTGCTCGCGTGGGCCCTGTTGGCTCTTTCCGCTGCTTCGCCTGCTACCGCCGCCCTCAACCCGGCCGAGCAGCGCATGGCCGCCACCGTCACCGCCGAACAACCCCGCACGATCGCTTTGCTTGAGCGGCTGGTGAACCAGAACTCGGGCTCGCAGAACATCCCCGGCGTGGAGGCCGTCGCACAGATGGTTCGCGCCGAACTGCAGCCGCTCGGCTTTACCGTCCGCTGGATCCCGCTCAAGGAAACCGGCCGCGCCGGGCATCTGGTCGCGACCAAGACTGGCAAGCGTGGCACCAAGAAGTTGCTGCTGATTGGCCACCTCGACACGGTGTTCGAGCCGGACTCGCCGTTCCAGCGCTGGACCCTGGAAGGCAATCGCGGGCACGGTCCGGGTGCAGCCGACAACAAGGGTGGCGTGGCGGTGATCGTCGCCGCGCTGCGCGCAATGCAGGCCGCCGGAACCCTTCGACAAGCCAACATCGAGGTGCTCCTGACCGGCGATGAGGAAGACCCGGGCACCCCGCTCGACCTTGCGCGGCGCGACCTGATCGCCGCCGGCAAGCGCGCCGATGCGGCGCTCGACTTCGAAGGACTGGCGCAGGAGAATGGTCGCGACATGGGCTCGGTCGCCCGCCGCAGCGTCGCCGATTGGACGCTTTCCGTCACCGCCCGTGGCGCGCACTCCAGCGGCGTCTTCTCAGCCGGCACAGGCTACGGCGCCAACTATGAATTGATCCGCATCCTCGATGCGTTTCGCCGAGAGCTGCCGGAGGACAAGCTGACCTTCAACGTCGGCCTGATCGCCGGTGGCACCTCGGCCAAGCTCGACGCCGGCAAGATTCGCGCGGAGGTGGCCGGCAAGACCAACATCATCGCGGCGCAAGCCGTCGCCCGCGGTGATTTGCGCGCGCTCAGCCTCGAGCAGGTCGCGCGGGTAAAAGCCAAGATGCAGGCGATCGTTGCTCAGAAGCTGCCTGGCGTGCTGGCGGCAGAGCTCAGCTTCGAGGACGGCTATCCGCCCATGGCGCCGACCGCCGGCAACCTCACCCTACTCGCCCGGCTGAACGCCGTGAACGCGGATCTAGGGATGCCGGCCATGGCCGCGCTGGATCCCGTCAAGCGGGGTGCCGGTGACATCAGCTTCGTCGCTGCCGACGTCGACGGGTTGGTCGGATTGGGGCCAGCCAGCAGCGGCGATCATACGGCTGACGAGCGGGTCGACATCCCGTCGATCTCCCGTCAGGCAACTCGGGCGGCGATCCTGATGACCCGCCTCAGCCAGGAGCGGGCGCGATGAGCGAGGTTCGCGACAATGTGCAGGCAGGCCGGTTCGAGATCGCCTTCGACGATGGCGAGGTCGCCTTCGCGGCGTACCAGATAGAAGGGGACAGCATTATCTTCCCCCACACTGTCGTGCCTGAGCAGTACGAAGGGCAAGGAATCGCATCGCGGCTGGCGGAAGCAGCGCTGGCCTCCGCTCGGGCGCGCGGATTGAAGGTCGTGCCGCGCTGTTCTTTCTTCGCGAACTATATGCGAACGCACCCGGAGACGCACGACCTGCTTGCATCGGGCACCGATGGATTGCTGGAGGGTTGAGCCGCTAAGGAGAGCGCTCATGCCCGCTGTTGCCGTACCCCCTGCCCGCCTGAGCGCCGAACTGCGGCAAGGCCGCTCCGCCGATCTCTCCCGCCGCCGCTGGGCGATCGGAATGAGTTTCGCGGGCGCCGGCATCGGTATGGTGGTGGGCGCCTATCAAACCGGCATGTTGAAGCGCCTGCCCGATATTCTGCCCGGTAAGCTGTGGGACGCGGAAAAGGTCGATGCGTCCGACTATGCGTACAAGCGGGCGCAGACGCCCGACGGGCTGCTGATGGCACTAACCTATATCATCACTGCCTGCTTGGTTGGCGCTGGAGGCAAGGACCGCGACACGCAGCAACCCTGGCTGCCCCTCGCCGCTTCGGCAAAGGCATGGATCGACCTCTTCTCTGCATTGAAGCTAGCCCGGGAAGAGTATCAAGATAATCGCGCGCTCTGCAGCTGGTGCCAGGTCGCAACCCTGTTCACCGCCACGACGGCCCTGCTGTCAGCGCCCGAAGCGCTAAGAGCGGGTCGGAGGCTGCTGAGCGACGGAGACCTGCTCGCCTAGCCGAACTGGCCCTTGGTCTGCTGACGCTCGCGATGGTGCTTCTTCAGCATGCAGCTGGTCCAGCCGCCCGGCCCAATGGCCGTGCAGCTGCCGATGCCCGTATCCAGCTCCTCGATCCAGCGCCCACGCTCCCGCGCGACACTGTCGTGGGGACCGTTGACGTCGAATCGCTTCGGATCGGTCACCTGATAAGGCCGCGGCCGATCGCGCCGGGCGCAGACCGTGACGTCCGCCTCTCCGTCCTGAGGTGCACGGCATTCCTGCCGGGCAACCTCCCGCTTGATCTCCGCCGAGAAATCAGGAGCGGCCCCAACCAGCAAGGCGAGCAACAATGCCACCTTGCGAGCTTAGGCCTTTTGGGTGGTTGCGCCAGCGGCTCTTAGCTGGCCGACGCGACCTGGACCGACGGACCAAACATCTGCGGCATGGCTTGCGCATCGAACCCGTAGGGATCGCCGCGGAACACGACGCCATTGGGGCTCGGCGTGACCGTCAGATACGTCATGTAAATCGGCACCGGCTTCGGCAGCGGGATAACTTGCTCGGGCACGGACGTCGGCTGCGGCGCGCGCGGGAACACCCATGAGGCGAAGCGGCGGTAATCCTCCAGCCGGACGCAGCCGTTGCTTATCCAGCGATGGGTCAGGTTGAACTTCTCCTTGGTGGGCGTGTCGTGAAGATAGATGCCGAAATCGTTTGGCATCTCGAACTTCATCTCACCCATCGAATTCCATGGGCCGGGCTTCTGGCGGACCAGCATGGTCGGCTGCTTGCGACCGGACGCCACCGCTTTCCAGTTGACGCTCTTGGGATCGACCCGCTGCGGGCTCGGGCCCCAATCGGACAGCACTTCATAGTGGAAGTTCTGAAAGTAGGAGACGCCCTGCTCCTTGACCTTCTTGGCGGTCAGGCTGCGCACCAGCTCGGGCGGCACATGCCAATAAGGGTTGGCCTTGGCGTTGCGCATCAGCACGGCCATCATCGGCGTCTTGGTCTCGGGGGCACCGACAATGACACGCATGCCGTCGGCCACCCGGTCGCGCGCGAACAGATAGGTCTGCGCCGATCCAGAGTCGACCACCACATAGCGGTCGAAAGTGCCGGTGGTCGGCAGGCGCCAAGCCCGCTCCATGTTGATTGCAATCCGGCGCGCATAGTAGGGCGAACCGCGGTTCAGCGAAGCGATGGTCCCCCGGCCTGCGATGCCGTCCGGATTGCCGAGGCCGTGGACCTGCTGATAGGCCGAGACTGCCTGCATCAGTCGGTCGTCATAACCGCCCGCCGCCGGCAGACCGAGCCGCTGCCGCAGCAGGCTGACCCGCTTGCCGGTCGCGCCGCGCTTCAGCGCCGCCCCGGCCGGGATCTTGACCTGCGGCATGCTGCCCCAGCTCGCCTGATATTGCTGCAGGCCCCGCGCGAGGTCGAGGAACATTGGGTTGGGTTGATTGCGCCGCGACGAGGCCGCTGGATTGAACAAGCGCGACAGCCAGTTCTGCGGCCGCTGCTTCTTGCGCGCGACCGTGGTCATCTGCGGATCGACGTAAACGAAGTCGATACCCTGCTTGATGGCCCGCGGCACGGCGACCGGCTCATCGCCGCGCGGCTGCCGCTGGGCCGCCGCCGGAGTTCCGGCCCACAGGGCCGCGGCGCCGAGAATACGTGCGATCTTCTTCATAGGCCACGCGCCGCGAGCAGCGCACTCCATTGCTTGCTTCCCCAATCCAACGCCTTGCCCGCCCAAGCGTTGCGCCCGCCTGAACGCGGGCCGCCTGCCCTTCAGCGCCGCGCGCGCTTGTTCATCCGGACCTGCTGCTGCTTGCCGAAGCGGGTCTTTCGGGTACCGGGCTTGCCCTCGGTCGAGTGGCCGACCCGCGGTGCGGCGCTTTGCGGGTGGGGGATCCCGAGGTCGTCTTCCTCTAAACGGCGGATCTCGTCGCGCAGGCGGCCGGCTTCCTCAAATTCCAGATCGGCAGCCGCTTTGCGCATGCGGCTTTCCAGATCGCTGATGTAGGCCCGCAGGTTATGCCCGACGAGGTGCGGGCGCTCGTCGTCGCCGGTATCCACCACCACACCGTCACGGGTCGAAACATGGGCGATGATGTCGCTGATGTCGCGCTTGATGGTCGCCGGGGTGATGCCGTGCTCGCGGTTATACTCTTCCTGCTTCTCGCGGCGCCGGTTGGTTTCGTTGAGCGCCCGCTCCATCGAGCCGGTCACACTGTCGGCATAGAGGATGACCCGGCCATCGACGTTGCGGGCGGCGCGGCCGATGGTCTGGATCAGCGAGGTCTCGGAGCGCAGGAAGCCCTCCTTGTCGGCATCGAGGATCGCGACCAGCCCGCATTCGGGAATGTCGAGCCCCTCGCGTAGCAGGTTGATGCCGACCAGCACATCGTAAACCCCCAGCCGCAGGTCGCGGATCAGCTCGATCCGCTCCAGCGTCTCGACGTCCGAGTGCATGTAGCGCACGCGCAAGCCCGCCTCGTGCAGATACTCGGTCAAGTCCTCGGCCATCCGCTTGGTCAGTGTGGTGACCAGCGTTCGATAGCCGGCGCGCGCGGTCTTCTTGGCTTCGTTGACGAGGTCGTCGACCTGGTCCTCGACCGGCTTGATCTCGACCGGCGGGTCGATGAGCCCCGTGGGGCGGATCACCTGCTCGCTGAACACGCCGCCGTTCTCGTTCATCTCCCACGGTCCGGGCGTGGCGGAGACGGCCACCGATTGCGGCCGCATCGCATCCCACTCGTTGAAGCGCAAAGGGCGGTTGTCGATGCACGACGGCAGCCGG
>CADCWB010000254.1 GCA_902806295.1 uncultured Sphingomonas sp.
AAGGTGAAGACCCCAAGCGTCGCCTGCGCGGGCAGGGTGAGCGGCAGCAGAACCTTCCAGAAGAGGGTGAAGCGCGACGCCCCGTCCAGCATCGCCGCCTCGTCCAGCTCCTTCGGGATCGCGCGCATGTACTGCGTCATGAAGAATACACCGAAACTGGTGATCAGCCCGGGCAGGATCAGGCCGGGATAGCTGTTGTGCAGGTGCAGCGACGCGAACAACTGGTGCTGCGGCAGGATGATCGCCTGGCTCGGGACCGCGAGTCCCAGCAGGACCATCACGAACAGGGTACGCCGGAACGGGAAGTCGAGCCGGGCGAAGCCGTAGCCGGCGAGGCTGCACAGGATCAGCGTGCCGGCGGTCGTGCCCAGACTGACGATGACCGAGTTAAGCAGCCAGCGCATCAGGCTCTGGTTGCCGAAGATGGCCGCGTAATTGTCCAGCGTCCATGGTGGACCGAGCGCAGCGCCGCTGTTGCCGACCAACGCCGCGTTGGCCTTCAGGCTCAACAGCAGGGTCCAGGCCAACGGGGCCAGCATGATCGCCGCGCCGAGCAGCAGCCCCGCCCAGTCCCAAGGCGTCAGTCGGCCGCGCTGCAGGCTAGCGGCCATCGGCATCGCTCCGGCTGGTCAGCCAGTATTGGGTGAGCGTCACGGCCAGAATGATGACGAACAGGATTTCCGCGGCGGCACTGGCGTAGCCCAGCTCCCACCGCCCGAACGCGACTTCGAACAGGAACAGCACGGTGGTGCGGGAGGCGCCGCTCGGCCCGCCGGCGGTCAGCAGTTGCGCCTGGCCGAACAGCTGCAGCTGGGCGGCGGTCTGCAGCATGACAACCAGGATCAGCGTGCGCCGCAAGCTCGGCAGCGTCACTCGCCACAGCGTCGTCCAGCGACTTGCGCGGTCGAGCGCGGCGGCCTCGTACATGTCCTCGGGAATTTGCTGCAGCCCGGCGAGGAACAGCAGCATCGGTAAGCCCAGGGACCACCAGATGGTGGTCAGCGCTAGCGCCGGCAGCGCGAGATCGGGATGGCTGAGGAACGGCAGCGGCTCCCACCCAAGCGCCGTCCACAGCTCACCCAGCAAACCGGCGTCGGGGGCGAGGATGAAGCGCCAGATCAGCGTCACGATGGTCACCGACAGCACGGCTGAGGAGAAGAAGATGCCGCGGAAAATGGCGGCTCCGCGGGTCGCCCGGTTCAACGCCAGTGCCAGCGCCAACGCCAGGATCGTCAGCAGCGGCACGACCATCAGGGTCAGAATAAAAGTGTTCACCAGCGATTGCAGGAACACGGGATCGGCAAATAGTCGTCCATAGTTAGCCAGCCCGACGAACTCGCCGCCGCCGAACAGGTCGACCCGGCGCAGGCTCAGCCACACGCCCTTGAACAGCGGGAAGACGAGGATCAGCAGATAAAGGCTGAGGAACGGAGCGACGAACAGCAGGCCGCCCCAACTTCGCTCCGCCCGTGCGCTCATGCGGCAGCGGGCCGGTGGTAACCGGTTCCGTCCGGCCCGAACAGGTGAGCCGCCGAGCCGTCGATTCTAAGGCCAACCCGATCGCCGAACTTGACCGTCGTCGTGCCTTCGTCCTCGGCTGTGACCGAGCTGCCGTCACTCAGCCGCGCATACACCAGCGATCGCTCGCCTAAGCGCTCCACCAATTCGATCGTAGCGCCGGTGGTCCCCTCCCCATCGCGGCAGACTCGCACGCCTTCGGGCCGCAGGCCGAGCTCCACGCTCTCACCTGCGGGCAGCGAGTCTCGCGGCACCTCGGTCGCGACCGCCACACTGTCGCCCAGGGTAACGGTGGCGTTCGGGCCGCCATCCTGCAGCACCGCCGGGATGATGGTCATCGACGGTGAGCCGACGAACTGCGCCACGAAGCGATTGGCCGGCCGCGCGTAAATCTCCATCGGCGGAGCGACCTGCTGAATGCGGCGGTCGTTGAACACCACGATGCGGTCGGCCAGAGTCATCGCTTCCGCCTGATCGTGAGTCACCATGATCACGCCCGCATCGACCCGCTGGCGCAGTTGCGCCAGCTCGACCCGAGTGCGCAGGCGCAGCGCGGCGTCGAGGTTCGACAGCGGTTCGTCGAGGAGGAACAGCTTCGGCCGCTTCACGATCGCACGGCCGATCGCCACCCGCTGGCGTTGACCGCCCGACAGCTGCCCCGGCTTGCGGTCCAGCAACGGCTCAATCTCCAGCACTCGCGCTGCATCGAGGATCAGGCTGTCAATTTGCTCGCGCGGCACTTTCGCGTTCTTGAGCCCGAACGCCATGTTCTCGCGCACGCTCATGTGCGGGTAGAGCGCGTAGTGCTGGAACACCATGGCGACGCCGCGCTCGCCCGGCGGCAGGGTGTCGATCCGGCGCTCGTCCAACACGACTTCACCGTCGTCGCTGGTTTCCAATCCCGCGATGATCCGCAGCAAGGTCGACTTGCCGGACCCTGACGGCCCCAGGAAGGCGATGAATTCGCGCGGCGCGACGTCGAGGTCGACGCCGTCCAGCACCTGAAGTCCCTTGAACGCCTTGCGGATGTTGCGAAGCTGCAGCCCTGACACGCCGGTCACTGTAGCGGGTGCGCGACGGTCCGCAACTAGCGGGAAAGGACCTCGACCGCCTGCTCGAACAACGCCTCGTTGGCGGCGGCCAGCACGTCGCCACCCGACAGGTC
>CADCWB010000255.1 GCA_902806295.1 uncultured Sphingomonas sp.
AATAGGCTGAGCCCGACAATGCCCTGTCCTACTCGGCGGGGACGTGCCACGCCACCGCGTGACACGCCCCGCCGCCCCCTTCCATTCACCGGCTCGCTTCCGGAGCTTGCGAGGGGGCGGAGGCAACGGGGACGTAGTGTCCATGTCGTCCATGTTGAACGCGATCGCTCCGGCTCGACTCTATGCGGGTCGGGCGGCTAGGCGGCGCTGACATGGCTCGTATCCTGCTCATTGTCGGCTGCGGCATCGCGGCGTTCAAGGCGGCCGAACTGATCCGCCTGGCCCGGCGGCACGGGCACAGCTTAACTCCGGTCCTGACCGCCGGCGGCGCGCACTTCGTCACGCCGATGACCTTGGCTGCGCTAGCGGAGAGCCCCGTCTATACTTCCTTGTGGGACCTCAAGGACGAGACGGAGATGGGTCACATCCAACTGTCGCGCGCCGCTGACCTCGTCTTAGTTTGCCCCGCAACCGCGGACCTGCTGGCCAAGATGGCCGCGGGCATTGCCGATGACCTGGCCACCACGCTGCTGTTGGCGACTGACAAGCCGGTGGCAGTCGCTCCAGCGATGAACGTCCGCATGTGGCAACACGCCGCCACCCGCGCCAATGTCGCCACGCTCAAGGCCCACGGAGTTCAGGTGATCGAGCCGGTCGAGGGCGAGATGGCCTGTGGAGAGTATGGCCCCGGAAGGCTGCCGGAGCCGGGTGAAGTGCTTGCTCAGCTCAATCTCGGATCAAGCGCACCGCTCGTGCCGAGCGGAAGCCAAGCCGAAGTCGATGTGCGCTTGGCAGAACGCCCCTCGACTTCGTTCGGGATGGGCGGCTCCCTTTCCGGCCACCACATCCTGGTGACCGCCGGCCCCACCCACGAGCCGATCGACCCGGTGCGCGTGCTCGCCAATCGCTCTTCCGGTCGCCAGGGCTTCGCGATCGCCGCCGCTGCCGCTCAGGCCGGCGCGCGCGTGACGCTGGTGGCGGGACCTGTATCGCTGCCGACGCCAGGCGGGGTCGCGCGGATCGATGTGGAAACCGCCGAGCAGATGATGGCGGCGGTCGAGGGCGCGCTGCCAGCCGACTCGGCGATACTGGTGGCGGCCGTGGCGGACTGGAAGGTCCGAGCCAGCCCGAGCAAGCTCAAGAAGGAGGACGGCCCGCCCGAACTGCTGTTCTCCCTCAATCCCGACATTCTGAAAACCCTTGCCGCCCACGCGCTTCGCCCCCGGCTGCTGGTCGGATTCGCGGCCGAGACCGACGATCTGCTCGCCCACGCCGCGGCCAAGCGGGAGCGCAAAGACGCCGACTGGATGATCGCCAACGACGTCTCCGGCGACGTGATGGGCGGCTCCCACAACCATGTTCACCTGGTCAGCGAGACGGGCGCGGAGGACCTTGGGCAGGCACCCAAGGATGAGATCGCCCGTCGTCTGATCGCCCGCATCGCCGAGGAACTGCGCGCCCGATGATCCGTATCCAGATCACCCGCCTGCCGCATGGGCAAGGCTTGCCCCTGCCCGCCTATGCAACCCCGGGTGCGGCCGGGCTCGACGTGGTGGCCGCCGAGGACCTCGACCTCCATCCGGGTCAGCGCCACGCGGTCGCGACCGGCTTCAAGGTCGCCATTCCGGAAGACTATGAGATCCAGGTCCGCCCGCGTTCGGGCCTCGCCTTCAAGCACGGCATCAGCGTGCCCAACACGCCCGGCACGATCGACAGCGATTACCGTGGCGAGCTGAAGGTCCTGTTAATCAACCATGGCGATCAGCCCTTCCCCATCCGCCGCGGCGACCGAATCGCCCAGCTCGTTCCAGCCGCCGTCACGCCCGCCACGTTCGACGAGGTGGCTGAGCTGGATGAGACCAACCGCGGTGGCGGTGGGTTTGGCTCAACCGGGCGATGATCCTCAATGACGAAGAGCTCACCCGCTACAGCCGCCAGATCGTCCTTCCTCAATTCGGCGGTGTCGGGCAGCAGCGGCTGAAGCAAGCTTCGGTTTGCGTGGTGGGTGCCGGAGGGATCGGTTGCGCCGTCATCCCAAGCCTGGCAGGCGCTGGCGTCGGCAGCCTCACCATCATCGATGGCGACTCCGCCGACTTGAGCAACCTCCACCGCCAGCCGCTCTTTCGTACCCGCGAACTCGGCGAGCCCAAGGCTGCCCTGGCCGCCCAGTTCGTGCGACGCCTCAATCCGTTCGTGGAAGTCAGGCCGCTCGAACACTCGATCAACCGCGACAATGCCTCTGCGCTGCTGAGCGATCATGATCTGATCATCGACGGTACCGACAATTTTGCCACCCGCCTTGCTTTCAACGACAGCGCGGTAGGCCTCCGCCTGCCTCTGATCAGTGCCGCCGCCGCCCAGTTCCAGGGACAGGTCGGCCTGTTCCGTGGGCGACCCTGCTTCCGCTGCTTCGTCGGGGATGCGTTCGACGCCGACGGCTGCGACAATTGCGCGGAGCTGGGCGTGCTGGGCGCGCTCACCGGTACGGTCGGCAACTTCGCCGCGCTGCTCACCATCCGTGTGCTGGCGGGCGCGGGGGAGGATCCGGCGGGCAAGCTGCACCTGTTCGATGGGCTGACGGGCGAGTGGCGGATGATGCGGCTGCCGGCT
>CADCWB010000256.1 GCA_902806295.1 uncultured Sphingomonas sp.
GACGAGGGTGGCCCTGCTTTGCGTGTCGAGCTTTTTCGCTCGGGCGACGGGATCGCTTTCGTATCTTGCCTGGTAGGATAAGCGCGCCCGCAACGAGCCGATCAGCTTCGTGTCGAGCGCCGTCAGGGCGGTGGCGTTGTTCTTGCCGCTCTCCAGATACATGGTGGCGTCCTGCCCAAGGTGCAGCGTCGGCGTGATCTTCCATTTGAAGCGAAGGGAGGCCCGGCCGACCAGCCGAGACACGGCGTCGCCATCGCGGGGCTCGGTGTGGCGGAGCGTCGGCCCGCCCTCCAGGTCGAGGCTGGCCGGATCACCCGCCAACAGGCCGTAGCCGAACCCGGTGCCGAAGGTGTGGCGCTCCTGGTAGCTGGCGAAGTGGTCGGACTCATATTGGGCAAGGCCGAACACGTAGAGCTGCTTGCTGAACTTGAAATTCGGCTGGTAGGAGACGCTCGCACGCTCCGTCGACGTGACATCGTTGGTGCTCTGAAAGTCGATACGGCCGGCGAGCTTGTGACGCCAATCACCCTCCTCGCGCGTGACATCGAGCGAGCCGAAGAGGCCGAGACTGCGCGAATTGCCCGTCGAGCGTGAGGCCCCCAATTCTACCTGGCCCTTCCATCGGTCGAGAATTCCACCCGGCTGCGCGGCGCGCTGCTTCTGAGCGTCGCGGGCCGCACGCTGGGCCAGCTGGTTGCTGAAGTCCCGAGCGATTTCATCGATCTGCGCCCCGGCGTCGGGATGGGCCTGGCGGGCGTACCGAAGGAGGGTCTCGACCGCACCTTTGTCGCCAGCTGCGATGGCCGCGTCAATCATGGATCGCACCTGCGGGAACAGGACTGCCGCGCCCGCCGATGGCGCAGCGGAAATGGAGACCTTGGCGATAGCCACGTCGGCACAGGCAAGCTTTGCAACAGCCGCCATCATGACAAGGCAAAATGTAAGAGACGGCGCGCCTTCCGCGCCGACTGACTCGGCTGGCTGCACCAGGCATGAAACTTTCACGTCACGCCCTCGCGACTATGGCGAACTGGACGCGCGGCCGAACGTCTCTCCCGGGTTCCACCGCGGCCGTTCGGGCGCGTCGGCGAGTTCGCGGGCGATCTCGTAGTTGAGCAGGGCAAAGCGGCCCGCCGCTTGATAGTCGATCGGCTGGGACAGGTCGTCGCAGGCTCTGTGATAGCAGGTCTGATCGAACGTATCGGAGGCCGCTGCCCCGCCATTGCCACCTCCCGTACGCAGGAAGATGGCGGGAACCCCGGCTTTAGCGAAGTTAAGCTGGTCGCTCCGGCCGAACAGCGATTGCGAGGCCCGAGTTGCCGGCGTGACACGGATGCCGATCCGGGCGGCGGCCCGCTGAGCAGCAGGCCCGATCGTCGAGAGTTCGGCGCCGATAACGACCACATCCTCGAAGGCGTAGGTCAAGATCGGCATGTCCAGATTGATGTTGGCCGCCAACGTCGCCTTGGGGACGGTCGGATGATTTACAAAATATTCCGACCCCAGCAGCCCTTGCTCCTCCGCCGTGACTGCAAGCAGCAGGATCGAGCGCCGCGGCCGGCTACGTGCGTCGCGAAACAGGCGCGCTACTTCGAGCAAACTGGCCACGCCAGAGGCATTGTCGAGAGCACCGTTGGCGATCATGTCCCCCGCAACAGCGGGTATCATGCCGAGGTGGTCGAGATGGGCGCCGAGCACGATGACCTCGTCTCGTAGGACGGGATCGGAGCCTTCGATCATGCCCGCTACGTTGGCACTGAGTATCTCCACGACTCGGGTGCGCAGATCGGCCTGTAACGTGGAGGGAAGCGCGAAAGCCGGCATCTTGCCGCCGGGAGCACTCGCGGCAGCCTGGATTTGCTCCAGCGAAACCGGAGCACCACTCAGCAGCTTGGCAGCGCCCGATCGATCGACGCGCCCTAAATTCGGGACGGTGCCGGGAGCAGACTTGAACTCACCCTCTGGTCCCCGCAAACTGATGGCGGATCGACGCTGGGGAGCAGTCGCAGCCACCCCCCGCCCTAGATTTGCCGGTGCTGCGGCCGAAGGGACTCGGGCGGGCGAATCCTGCTTAAAGCTGGTCACGAATATCACGCCGACGGCTCCGCGCTTGCCGGCCTCCGCGCGCTTTGCTCCCGGATTGGCGTACCTTGATGCGCTTCCGGGAAAGCCGGCCGGCGCGCCATCCAATACGACGACCACCTTCCCGGAAACGTTGAGACCGGCGAAGTCGTCGCGCCCGAGTTCCGGCACCACCAGGCCATAGCCGGCGAAAGCCAGCGGGGCCGACATGCTCAGGTGCGGCTGACGGGGCCATCCGAGGAAGCTGAAGTCCTCGCCCTCGACGAGTTCGACTGGCTTACCCCCTGGCCGCCGAACGCTAAGTCTCGGATTGCCCGTTGCTCCGAACCGCACAAGCGGCACCGGCTGCATGTAGGAGCCGCCTCCGCCCGCAGGCTTCGCGCCGAGTAGCGCGAACTGGGAGGCTACATAAGCCGCGGCGATGTCATAGCCGGGTGTCCCCGGCTCGCGGCCCTGCAGCAGGTCGGACGCGAGGAACGCCATATGCGCGCGCATCGCCCTGGGCGATGCCTCGGTAGAAGCGCGCGCTTCGGCGGGTAGTAACCGGAGCGCGCGCACCTCGCGCGGGGCAGAACTGCAGGCGACAAGGGAGCTGCCAGCCAGAAGCGCCATGCTGGTCCAGAGCAGACCAGGCCCCCGCGAAGGTTTCGTGATGTGGCGGATCATTCAGCCTTCACCTGGCCGCCGTCTTGGTTTGAGGCACGACGACGAAGCGGAAAGCTTTGTCGTCGCGCAGATATTCCTGCGCCGCCCGCTGCACGTCCGCGGCGGTGACGCGCTGCAACCCGGCGATTTCCTCCCGTATCCGCTGCAGGCGGCGCGGATCGGTCTGCGCCCCCGCCAACGCGCCCGACCAATAGCCGTTAGACTCTCGCTGCCTGCGAAGCCCCCCCAACAACGGATCAAGATAGCGCTTGAACTCGTCGGATGTCACCTGCTCGTCGCGCAGACTCCGGGCGATCTTCAAGGTGTCCGCAAAAAACGCATCAAGCTTTTCAGGCGGCGCCTGAATGCTCGCCGCAACGTAACCATAATCAGAATAGGCCCAGGAAGAGCTTACCGACGCACTTGGAGAATAAGTTACCCCCTGTTTTTCCCGAATCTCCTCCAGCAGGCGAAGTCGCAGGATGCCGCCGAGGATCGTCCTCACACGGGCCTTTTGCAGGTCGCTCGGCTCATCGTCGGTGGGCCACGCTAAATAAGCGATCGCCTGATCGGCCCGGCCCTCGTGAGTCAGACGGACAGGTTTCGCCGTCGCGGCCGGAAATTGGATTCGCGCGGCTGCGGGCGGGAAGCTCGCATCACGGCGAGGCGGCAACGCCCCGAACGTTCGGGATGTCTGGCGGATAGCTTCTTCGACGCTGATGTCGCCCGTGATGATCACCTCGATCGGTTCGGTTCTAAGCGGCGCGAGGGCGTTCCGGACATCGGCTATGCTCGTGCGTTCCATTGCCTCGAGCGAAGGCATGCCGAACCGCGGGTCTCCCGAGCGGAGTAGCCGGCTTGCGTCCCGCTGCAGGATCCCACCCGGGGTCGCGCGCAATTGTTGGTGGGTGCTGCGAGCGTTGGACTTCAGCAGATCCAGCCCTTCCGGGCGCCAGCCTGGATCGACCATGAAAGCGGTAAGGAGCTCCATCTGCGTGGCGATGTCTTCGGGCCTCGTGGAGCCCGAAAGGCTGAAGTTCCTCTCGCTAATGCCAGCATTTATGCCAACAGATTTGCCCGCAAGAGCGTCATCGAGTTCCTCAAGGCTCATTCTGCCAAGGCCGCCAGATCGGAAGGCCCCCGGCGCAGCCCAGGCAATGCTGGGCCTGCCAATGGGCAGGTCGAGCTCACCATCGCCGGCCAGTACCGAGACGAATATTTGCTCTTTCTGCTTCTGGCTCGGCCGTACGGTGAGGCGCGTGCCGTTATCGAACCGGACGAACGTCGTCCCCAGATCCGTGATTTCGCGCCGCTCGGCCACACGTCCGGGAGTGCCGAAGCTGGTATAGGTCCATGGCTTCGCGGCATTTGCTGGCGGCGCCGCGACAGCGACGCGCCTAGATCCCTGAAAAGCCTGCGCCACCGCCACTTTGTCCCCTGCAATGGGCTCGGGACTGGTGACGTAGACCAGCGGCCCTTCCCCGGTAAACAAGTCCCTCAGGACATTGGAAACCTGCTCGGCCGTGAGGCCCCGCACGACTTCCTCAAACATGGCCAACCGATCTTCGGGGGTTGTGACGACCTTGTCCTGGCTAACGCCTTGCAGGATCGAACCGGCCAATCCGCCTGAAGATCTGGTAGACGCACCGGCCACGGCGTTCTTCAGGCCTTGCCGCTGATCCGTGATCGCGCGTTCCAATTCACTCTGTGTGATGCCATGCTCGACAAGCCGACGCTGCTCCTGCTCGATAGCCTCCAGCGCGGGCCGCCACTCACCGCGTGCAAACCCCGCACCGATGGCGGTCTGGCTGACCGCCTTCATAGAGGTTCCATGGTTTACCTGCGCCTCAGTGAAGGGCGGCTTCGCACGCAAGGTAATCCTGCCAAGCCGGCGGCTGATTGCCGCAAGGCCAAGCTGCTCTATCCAATATTCGCTCCGTTCGGCGCGTGTGTCCGGATCGAGCTCAGGCGGTTTGTTCCAGACAATGCTGATCGAGGGAGCCGCGCCTGCCTCGACATAGGTCTCGACTTCGAAGCCCCGCTTGGCGACGGGGCCGAGGTCCGGTTTGGGGCCCGCGGGCCCTTTCGCGCGCCAGTCTTTGAATTTTGCCTGGATCTTACGCTCCATCTCGTCGATGTCGAAATCTCCGACGACGATCAGGGCTGCGTTTTCAGGCCGATAATAGCTTTCATAGAATTCGACGAACCGCTCGCGAGGAGCAGTACGAAGGATTTCCTGAGTTCCAATCGGGAAGCGACGGGGCGGCAGCTGACCTTTCATGAGAAAATCAAACTGGGCTCTGGCGCCGCGGAGCCCGGGCCCGTCCCGGGTACGCTCTTCGGACAGAACCACACCTCGCTCTCGGTCGATCGACGCTGTTTCTAGCAACGCCTCCCCTGCCGTCTCCCGCATCATGAGGAGCGCGGTGTCGACGACTTCCGCACCTGTGTTCGGCAGGGTCAGCGAATAGATCGTCTCTTCGAAGCTGGTGGAGGCATTGGTGTCGGCGCCGAAGGCGAGGCCCAAGCGCTCGAGCCGTTTTACAAATTCGCCCTCGGGCACATTGCGGGTGCCGTTGAAGACCATGTGCTCCATGAAGTGGGCTAGCCCCAACTGATCGTCGCGTTCGTTAAGCGAACCCGCGTCGATCCGCAGGTGCATCGACGCTTCGCCCGGAGGAGTTTGGTTACGCTGCAACGCGAAGCGCATACCGTTCGGGAGACGTCCATAACGGATGGCCGGATCAGGCGTAAGGTCGCTCTTTTCATGAGCCCAGGGAACGGAGTTTGCAGCAGGTGCGGCTGACGCCGCCCGAGGTGAAGTCGCGGCCGCAGTTGGCGACGACGCAGGATCAACAGGGACGGTGGTGCATGCCGCCAGGACCATGGTCATGGAACTGATGCAGGGCAGAGTAAACAA
>CADCWB010000257.1 GCA_902806295.1 uncultured Sphingomonas sp.
AGGTTGGACGCGTCCATCGCTCCGCCGCTGGTCGCGCCTGCGCCGATTACGGTGTGGATCTCGTCGATGAACAGGATCGCATCCGGCAGCTTTTCGAGCTCGGAAACGACGCTCTTCAGCCGCTCCTCGAAGTCGCCGCGGTAGCGGGTGCCGGCCAGCAGCGCTCCCATGTCGAGCGAGTAGATCACGGCCGGCTTCAGCACCTCGGGCACGTCGCCCTCGATGATCTTCCGTGCGAGGCCCTCCGCAATAGCGGTCTTGCCGACGCCCGGATCGCCAACATAGAGCGGGTTGTTCTTGGACCGGCGGCAGAGGATCTGCACGGTGCGGTCGACCTCGGCCATGCGGCCGATCAGCGGATCGACCTTGCCCAGCTTGGCCTTTTCATTGAGGTCGACGCAGAACTGCTTAAGCGCAGACTCCTTCTTGTCGCCCTTCGACTCGGCCTTTTGTTCCTCCGCTCCCTGCGGCGGCTGCGCGGCTTCGGCGGTCTCGCCCTTGCCCACGCCGTGCGAAATGTAGGTCACCGCGTCGAGGCGACTCATGTCCTGCTGCTGCAGGAAATAGACCGCATAGCTCTCGCGCTCGGAGAACAGCGCGACCAGCACGTTGCCGCCGGTCACTTCATCGCGGCCGGAGGATTGGACGTGCAAGATGGCGCGCTGGACGACGCGCTGGAAGCCGCTGGTGGGCGTCGGATCGGTCCCGCTGTCGGCAACCAGCGCGCCGAGCTCCCCGTCGAGGTACTGCTTGACGGTGGCCTTCAGCTCATCGCGGCTGACTCCGCAAGCGGTCATCACCTTCGACGCGTGGGTGTCATCGATTAGCGCCATCAGCAGATGTTCAAGGGTGGCATACTCGTGACGCCGCCGGCTCGCCTCGCCGAGGGCATTGTGAAGAGTCTGTTCAAGCTCGCGAGCGAAACTCGGCATTACTGGCTCCTGCGCCGAGGGGCAGAAGACCCGTCGGACTTGATACTTATGTCGTGAGAGGGTCGGCCCTCATCAAGGGCTTGCGACGCCGGCCCGGCCCGGAGCCTATCGCCTGAACAGTTCATCGGCCTGGCTTCGGTGGCGCTCGGCCGCGTCGCGGTGGGCGCGGGTGCGTTCGATTTCCGCCTGCAGCGCCTCGATGCGGGCGGCAAGCTCGTCTTGCGAGAATGGGTCGAGGTCCTGCCGCGCCAGCAGCACCAGCGGGTCGTCGGGCTTGGACGAGAAGAAATCGTCATCCATGGCGCCAAGCGTTGACCGGGCCGGCAGGGCTGTCAATGAGTCGTGCGATGAGCAGCAATATCCCGACGACGATGGTGGCAATCACGGCACAGCAGCCCGGCGGCCCCGAGGTGCTGGCGGCGATCGAGCGACCGGTGCCGGAGCCCGGCCCGGGCGAAGTGCTGATCCGGATGGCGGCCGCCGGCGTCAATCGGCCCGACGTGCTGCAGCGGCGCGGCTTCTACCCGCCGCCGCCGGGCGCCAGCGACATTCTGGGCCTGGAAGTGGCCGGCGCCGTCGTAGCTGCGGGAGCCGGGGCAACGCACCTGATCGGGCAGCAGGTCTGCGCGCTCGTCGCGGGCGGGGGATATGCCGAATACGCGGTAGCGCCGGCTGGAACTTGCCTGCCGGTGCCTGAAGGGCTTGCGCTGAGGGAAGCGGCGGCGCTGCCGGAGACCTTGTTCACCGTGTGGATCAACTTGTTCGAGCGTGGCGGAGCAGCCGAGGGCAACTGGGTGTTGGTACATGGCGGCACCAGCGGCATCGGCACCATGGCGATCAGCCTGGCCCGACTGTTCGGGATCAAGGCGATCGTGACCTGCGGCTCGGCCGACAAGTGCGCACGCGCGCTGGAGATCGGCGCGGCCGCGGCCATCGACTACTCCGAGCAGGACTTCGTGGAAGAGGTCCGGCGGCTCACCGGGGGCAAGGGCGTTGCGGTGGTCTTGGACATGGTCGGCGGAGACTACCTGCCGCGCAACATCGCCTGCTTGGCGGAGGACGGGCGGCACGTCTCGATCGCCACTCAGCGGGGCACGCATGGCGAGCTGCCGCTCGTTGACGTGATGCGGCGACGGCTGGTGCTGACCGGCTCCACTCTTCGCCCCCGCACCGTTGAGTTCAAGACCGCGGTGGCGGAGGAGCTCAAGCGTGAAGTCTGGAGCTTCGTCGAAAGCGGCCAGTTGCGGCCGGTGATGGACCGCAGCTTTCCGCTGGCGGAAGCTCCGGCGGCTCATGCCCGAATGGAAGCCGGGGAGCATGTCGGCAAGATCGTGCTCTTGCCCTGACACAATGACAGGCGTAAGCGCCCAGGCAACGTCGGCCGCTCCGTAAAGGGGCGGCCCTTTTCATGTTTGGAGACCTTGATGGCCCAGCCGCTTATGCCCCACGCGACCGCCGCCTGGCTGGTCGACAATACGTCCTTGTCGTTCGAGCAGATCGCCGAATTTTGCTGCCTTCACCTGCTGGAAGTGCAGGCGATCGCGGATGATACAGCCGCAACCAAGCTGACGGGCCGCGACCCGATCCGGTCGGGCGAGCTGACCCACGAAGAGATTGAGAAGGGGCAGGCAGACGAGAATTATCGCCTGCAGATGCACAAGGAGCCGGACGCCGTCACCCGCACCAAGGGACCGCGCTATACGCCGGTTTCGAAGCGGCAGGACAAGCCGGACGGCATCGCCTGGATTATCCGCAATCATCCCGAAGTAACGGACGGGTCGATCGGCAAGCTGATCGGAACCACCCGGACCACCATCGCCGCAATTCGCGACCGCACCCACTGGAACATGGCCAACATTCAACCCAAAGACCCGGTTACGCTGGGCCTGACCACTCAGCGTGAGCTGGATGCGGCGGTAGCCAAGGCGCAAAAGGCGGCTGGCATGGCCGAGCGTACCGACACCCGCCTGGAAGGCGACCGTCAGTCGCTGATCGAGCAGCTTCGCGCCGAGCGTGAGCAGCATGCTCGTGATGCGGAAACGGCGCTGCACGAGGCCGAGCATGGTCGGCCCGAGGAAATCGTCCCTGGCATCGCCGACCCGTTCAAGCGCGCTTGACCCCTGCGGGGGCATCGGCCACCTGAAGCGGAATGGATGCGCAACCGGAACAGCTGAGCTTCGAAGCGGCGCTGGCGCGGCTGGAGGAGATCGTTCGGCTGCTGGAACGCGGTGAAGCGCCGCTCGATCAATCGATCGACCTTTATCAGGAAGGTGATCGGTTGAAGCGCCTTTGCGAGGCGCGGCTGAAGTCCGCCCAGGCGCGGATCGACGCAATCGCACTTGGTCCGGATGGCCAGCCGAAGGGGATGGCGCCGTTCGATGAGCGTTGAGCTGGTCACCCGGCCCGGCATCGACCTGACGGCGGAGGCGCGTGTCGTATCGAATGCGGTCGATCAGCTGTTTGCGGGACTGCTGGAGAGCAAGGGCGATGGGCGCGATGAGCTCTATGCCGCCATGCGTCATGCCGCGATCGGCGGCGGCAAGCGCCTTCGTCCGCTGCTGACGGTGGCCGCAGCGCGGCTATTCGCGATCGACGAGGAGCGGGCGCTTCGAGCCGGAACGGCGGTTGAATCGATCCACGTCTATTCGCTGATCCACGACGACCTGCCCTGCATGGACGACGATGACCTGCGCCGCGGCAAGCCAACTGTCCACAAGGCGTTCGACGAGGCAACCGCGGTGCTGGCTGGAGACAGCTTCCACGCGCTCGCGTTCGAGATATTGGCGCATGAGGCCACCCACGAGGACCCGTTCGTCCGGGCGGACCTGGTGCTGCAGCTGGCTCGGGCATCGGGCACCGACGGCATGGCGGGTGGCCAGATGATGGACTTGGCGGCGGAAGGCGCGGAGCTGGACCTACCGGCGATCACTCGATTGCAGCAGCTGAAGACAGGCGCCTTGATCGAATATGCGGTCGAGGCCGCGGCCATCATGGGGCGCCTTCCGCCCGAGGCGCGCACTCCACTTCGCGGCTATGCCCGCAACGTCGGGTTAGCCTTCCAGATCGCCGACGACCTGCTCGATCATTCGGGCGATGAGCAAGCCGCCGGCAAACGGCTGGGCAAGGATGCGGACGCGGGCAAGGCGACCTTTGTGTCCGTGCTCGGGGAAGAGCGCGCGCGGGCACAGGCCGACATGCTGGTGACCCAGGCGATCGAGCATCTTCATGGCCGTGGCGAGGAAGCCGACCTCCTGCGCGCGATCGCTCGCTATGCGGTGGAGCGTGACCGGTGATCCAGCGCACGGGAGTATACCCGGGTACCTTCGATCCGCTGACCCTTGGTCATCTGGATATTATCCGCCGCGGTGCGCGGCTGGTCGACCGGCTGGTCATCGGAGTGACTACCAATCCTGCCAAGGAGCCGATGTTCTCCGTCGCCGAGCGGATGGCAATGGTCCGCCGCG
>CADCWB010000258.1 GCA_902806295.1 uncultured Sphingomonas sp.
TGGGGGAGGAGTTCGCGGGCGCCTTCAATGAGGCGGACGTAGTGCTGGTCGCTCCCGTCTACGCCGCGGGTGAACAGCCGCTGGAGGGCGTCGACGCCACTGCCTTGGCCGAGGGCATCCGCGCACGCGGGCACCGCATGGTGCGCACCGTGGACAGTCTCGACGATCTTTGCCTGGCCCTGCGCGACCTTGCTGCCGAGGGCGACATGGTGATCTGCATGGGGGCGGGCGACATCACGAAGTGGGCCGCCACGCTGGCTGAGGGCATCTGCGAAGCGAGGGCCCACAAGTCATGAGCCTCGCCACTATATTCAGGGTGCGGGGCAAGTTGAAGCCTCACGCACCGCTTGCCCCGCTGGTCTGGTTCAAGTCGGGCGGTGCGGCCGAGTGGTTGTTCGAGCCGGCGGATCGCGACGATCTGGTCGAGTTCCTTCGCGACCTGCCGAGCGATGTGCCGGTGATGGCGCTTGGCCTCGGCTCCAACCTGATCGTTCGCGATGGTGGCGTGCCGGGCGCCGTGGTGCGGCTAGGCAAGCCGTTCGCCAAGGTCGAGCAGGTGGATGCGACGACCATCAAGTGCGGCGGCGGCGCGAGCGGGATCCTGGTCTCGTCCGCGGCGCGGGACGCGGGGACCGCCGGCCTGGAGTTCCTTCGTTCCATCCCGGGAACTGTCGGCGGCTTCGTGCGGATGAACGGGGGCGCTTACGGCCGCGAAGTGAAGGACGTGCTGGTCGAAGCCGAGGTCGTTCTGCGCTCGGGAGAGGTGCGGACCTTCGCGACCGAAGAACTCGGCTACACCTACCGCCACTCCAACTTGCCCGAGCAATCGATCGTCGTTTCCGCTACCTTCCGCGGCGAACCCGGCGAGCCGGCGGCGATCCAGGCCGAGATGGACCGGATCGCTGCAAGTCGGGAGGCCTCACAGCCGCTTCGCTCCAAGACGGGCGGATCGACCTTCAAGAACCCACTGCCGAAGAAGGCATGGGAGGTGGTCGATGCGGCCGGCTGTCGAGGCCTTCAACAGGGGGAAGCGCAGGTTTCGCAAAAGCATTGCAACTTCCTCTTGAACCTCGGTAGCGCCACCAGTGCCGACATTGAGGCGTTGGGCGAAGAAGTTCGCCTCCGCGTCCGCCAGCACAGCGGTGTCGAGCTCGAGTGGGAAATCCAGCGTGTTGGCATTTCTGCCGACCACGCCAACCGGAAGCGTGGGGAGCAGCTTAAGTGAACCGGGATCTGCACGTCGTAGTGCTGATGGGAGGCTGGTCGTCCGAGCGGCCCGTGTCGCTGATGAGCGGCAAGGGCGTGGCGGAAGCCTTGCGGGAGCGTGGGTGGAGCAATGTCAGCGAAATCGACATGGACCGCAACGTTGCGCAAGTGCTGACCGAACTTCGCCCTGACGTGGTGTTCAATGCGCTCCATGGTGCGCCGGGCGAGGACGGCACTGTGCAAGGGCTGCTTGAGCTGATGCAGATTCCCTACACCCACTCGGGCGTGACCACTTCAGCGATCGCGATCGACAAGGAGTTGACCAAGCTGCTGCTGGTGCCGGCCGGCGTGCGCATGCCGGCCGGAACAATGGTCAAGAGTGCGACGCTGCACGAGCGTGACCCGCTGCCGCGACCTTATGTGCTTAAGCCCGTCAATGAGGGCTCGTCGGTCGGGGTGGCGATAGTGACGGAGGGGAGCAATTACGGCTCCCCGATCGGCCGCGACGTCGAAGGTCCGTGGCAGCAGTTCCACGAACTCCTCGCCGAGCCGTTCATCGCTGGCCATGAGCTAACCGTCGCAGTGCTCGGCGACGAAGCGCTGTGCGTCACCGAGCTCAAGCCAAAGGTCGGCTTCTATGACTTCGACAGCAAATATACCGATGGACTGACCGAGCACATCTGCCCGGCGCGAATCCCTGACGATATCGCCCAGTCCATGCTGGACATGGCTCGGACCGCGCACCGGGTGCTCGGCTGCAAGGGCGCCTCGCGCTCCGATTTCCGCTGGGACGAAACGCAGGGCGAGGCAGGCATCTACCTGCTGGAAATCAATACCCAGCCCGGCATGACACCGTTGAGCCTGGTGCCGGAGCAGGCGCGGCAGCGCGGCATCGCCTATGGCGAACTGGCCGAGCGGATCATCGCCGAGGCTTTGGCGGCGTGAACGCCCAAACGGTCCGGCGCGGGACTTCGGCAAGCGGTGCCAAGCGGCCGCGCAAGGCCGCTCCGCGCGCTCGGACCGGCGCGGTGAGCGGCGGCACCGGCAAGCTGGCAGGCTGGGCATTCGGTTTGTTCGTGCTGGCCATGGCGATCGTTGCCGTTATCGCACTGGAGCTCCCGGCCAAGGCAGGGCGGGCGATCGGCAGCGCCACTGGTGAGGCGGGTTTCGCGGTCGATGGCTATCAGATCGTCGGCTTGAAGCGGATGGATCGGCGGATCGTCGACGAGATCGTCACCGAGGAGCTGCGGCAGGCCGAAGAAATCTCGGGCGGTTCGCGCAAGCCGGCTCAGGCGCTGGTGAGCGCGGAAGCGATACGCGGCCGACTGATGCAATATGGCTGGGTTAAGGATGCGCGGGTCTCCCGTCGCTTGCCAGACCAGCTGGTGATCGACATCGTCGAGCGTCATCCTGCCGCCGTCTGGCAGAACAAGGGCCAGCTTAGCTTGGTCGACGCCGGCGGGATCGTGCTTGCGCCGGTGCCGCTGGACCGCATGCCCGACTTGCCGCTGCTAATCGGCCCTGGCGCCAACAACCAAGCGGTCCAGCTCAACAAGATGCTGCAATCAGTACCGACGCTGAAGCCGCAACTGGCCTCGGCAACCTGGATCGGGCGCCGTCGCTGGGATCTGGCCTTTTCCTCAGGTGAGACCGTTGCGCTGCCGGAGGGGGAGGAGGCCGCTGACAAGGCGCTGCAGCGGTTCGCCAAGCTCGACCGTTCGTCCGGGCTGCTCGGGCGAGGGATGAAAAGGTTCGACTTGCGTGTCTCCGGCAAGATGATCGTTCGACTGCCAGCTCCGCCGCCTCAGCCTCAAGCACCCGAGGTGCCGAGCTAATGGCGGCACCCTCCGACCGGCCGCTGATCGGCGCGCTGGATATCGGCTCATCCAAGATTTCCGCCCTGATTTGCATGACCGACCCGGACGGACGGCTGCGCGTGCTCGGCACCGGGCAGCGTGAGGGACGGGGGGTCAAGCGCGGCTACATCACCGACATGGAAGCGGCCGAGGTCGCCGTGCGCGAAGCGGTCGAGCAGGCCGAGCGCATGAGCGGCCAGACGATCGACGATGTCTGGGCCAGCTTCGGGGCGGGCGCGCTGTCGAGCGAGATCGCCAACGTCGAGGTGGAATTGGGCGGCCATCAGGTCGAGCGTTCCGACGTCGACCAGCTGCTAGCAACCGGCCGTGAGGCGATCGACCGGCCTGGCCATGTGGTGCTTCACGCCAACCCAGCGCTGTACACTCTCGACGATGTGGAAGGCGTCGTGCAACCGGTCGGTCTTCATGCCGAGCGGCTTGGCGTCGACATCCACGTCATCGCCGCGGAGAGTGGACCCTTGCGCAACATCGACCTGACGATCCGCCAGGCCCATCTCGGCGTGCAGGCGATCGTGGCTTCTCCGATCGCCTCGGCGCTGGCCTGCCTCAGCCAGGAGGAGCGCGATCTCGGCGTAGCGTTGGTCGAGCTTGGTGCCGAGGTCACCAACGTGTCGCTTCATGCCGGCGGCATGCTGGTCGGCCTGCGCTCGATCCCATTGGGCGCCCGCGATATTACGGATGACATTGCCTGCGCGTTCGGCGTCCGCCGCCGGGACGCGGAGCGGATGAAATGCTTCCATGGATCGGCCATGACCTCGCCGCGCGACAATCACGATATGATTGAAGCGCATGCGCTCGGCAGCGACGATGGAGCCGAGCCGATGCGGGTCAGCCGCGCGCAGCTGATGACGGTGATCCGCCAGCGGATCGAGGAAGTGACCGGCGAGATCGAAGGCGCGCTGAAGGCGCTTGGCTTCACTGGCCCGGTTGGACGCCAAGTGGTGCTGACCGGCGGCGGCGCTGAGCTCAAGAACATTGCCGACTATATGCAGGGGGTGCTTGGCCGGGCCGTGCGCGTCGGACGTCCCAGACAGCTGACCGGCCTGCCGGATGCACATTCCGGACCCGGCTTCACCACGCTGGTGGGGCTCGCCATGTTGGCTGGTGGCGGTACCGGCGACATTCGCGACATTGCCTTGGGTGACGTGACGAAGAAGCGGAAGCCGGCGACCGGCATCGTGGGCCGGCTGATGGCTGCGATGAAGGGTGGTTATTGAGCCTAAACTGTCCCGCTCTGAATCATATGAGTCCGTACCGCCACGCTTCGCCGTCTTTTTGCCTCTAATATTAACTTTTCCGCTTGTGCCGCGGACTCCTGCTATTCATAGATTCATCGAGAGGGTTCAACGCGCTGGCAAGCGTCACTGGGGGAAGTCCGAATGAGCATCGATTTCATCCGTCCGGCCGTGGATGAGCTGCGTCCTCGCATCAGTGTGATAGGCGTGGGCGGTGCTGGCGGGAACGCCATTGCGAACATGATCCGTCGCGATGTTCAAGGCGTCGACTTCCTCGTTGCGAACACCGATGCTCAGGCGCTTAACCATAGCTTGGCCGACCGGCGGGTCCAGCTTGGCCCCAAAATCACGCAGGGTCTTGGTGCCGGCTCCCGGCCGGAGATCGGACGCGCGGCGGCCGAAGAGACGATCGATGAGCTCGATAGCGCGCTCGACGGTGCGCACATGTGCTTCATCGCGGCTGGCATGGGCGGGGGCACCGGCACGGGGGCGGCGCCGGTCATCGCCAAGGCCGCGCGCGACAAGGGCATATTGACCGTCGGCGTGGTCACCAAGCCGTTCGCATTCGAAGGTGCGCGCCGCAGCCGTGCGGCCGATGCCGGGATTGCCGAATTGCAGCAGCACGTCGACACGCTGATCGTCATCCCCAACCAGAACCTGTTCCGCCTCGCCAACTCGGACACGACCTTCAAGGAAGCGTTCGAGATGGCCGACGAGGTCCTCCAGCAGGGCGTTCGCGGCATCACCGACCTGATGGTCATGCCGGGCCTCATCAACCTCGACTTCGCCGACGTCCGCGCCGTGATGGGCGAGATGGGCAAGGCGATGATGGGCACTGGCGAAGCATCGGGCGAGAATCGCGCGATCGAGGCGGCCGAAAAGGCGATCAGCAA